>DAOQRQ010000066.1:0-10392 GCA_035355815.1 Ferruginibacter sp.
ATTGAATACAGCATCACCAATGGCTTCCCGAACGGAACCGGAACGGCTGTTGCTTCTTCTAATTTAGCAGCAACAGCCGTTCCGGTTCCGTTCGGGAAGCCATTGGTGATGCTGTATTCAATACCATAGGCAGTGATGGCTGTACAACCGGTTGCCGGAATACTTCCTGCAACAGTGGCCGAAATGGATGTGATGGCGCTTGCCGCACCGCTGGTAACGGTTGGGGCTGTATTTACACCGGATCCAACTGCCGCAACATTAGCCGTTGCAGCGCCGCCGCCGCCAACAGGAATATTTCCATTATAAGATTGTACGGCAGTTGGTGTAAAGTTTACAAAAACTGCCTGTGTGTATGTACCACCCGGCTGAGCAAGATTCAATGAAGCCGTGTAAGGACCTCCTGCTGCGGTAGCAAACGTAAATCCGCCCAGCGGACCAACGGTTACGTTGGTATTATTAAGCGCCGAGCCATTAATGGTAAATGAATTAGGCCCTGCCGTTGTATTGATGCAAACATTACCAAATGCGGTTAATGCCGTGGTATTGATCGTAGGTGTTAATGCCTGCGTGGTAAAATTCTGTTCTGCACCATAACCCGTACCGCCGCCATTGGTTGCGTATGCATGATAGTAATAAGTGGTATTGGGTGCAAGGCCTGCCAGGTTAGACGAGAAAATACCTCCTGCTAAATTAGAAGAGGCAACAGCCGTTCCTGTTCCATTCGGGAAACCAGCAGTTGTGCTGTATTCAATTCCATAAGCCGTAACGACTGTGCAACCCGTAGCAGTAATGGTTCCTGCACAGGTGGCCGAATTGGTGGTAACAACGCTTGCTGCGCCGGTAGTAAGAGATGGAGCTGAATTTACGCCTGCGCCTGCAGCTGCTACATTAATGGAAGCTGCGCCGCCGCCGGCTACAACAATATTTCCATTGTAAGATTGAACAGCGGTTGGGTTGAACTGAACAAATATTTGTTGTGAATAAACTCCGCCTGGCTGTGCAAGACTTAATGATGCGGTATAAGGTCCGCCTGCTGCAGTGGCATAGGTAAAGCCTGCTAAAGCCGCAACAGTTACATTAGCCGCTGTCAACCCCGTACCGTTAATGGTAAATGAATTGGGGCCGGCCGTGGTATTGATACAAACATTACCGAATGCAGTTAATGCCGTTGCTGATAATACGGATGATGGCGCAGCGGTGGTAAATGTTTGTTGTGTTCCGTATGTAGTGCCCACTGCATTGGTTGCATAGGCCTTATAATAATAAACAGTTGATGCCGCTAAACCTCCCACATTGCTGGAGAAATTACCGCCTGCTAAATTAGATGCAGGAACGGGGGTTCCGGTTCCGTTAGGAAAACCATTTACGGTACTGTATTCAATACCATACGCCGTGATGGCGGCGCAGGCCGTTGTGGCCGTACCGGCAAGCGTGGCCGAATTAGAAGTGATGGCACTGGCAGCGCCTGTTGTTACTACAGGAGCAGGATTAATACCCGATCCAACAGCAGCCACGTTGATGGATGGAGCGCCGCCCCCGCCAACAACTATATTACCATTGTATGATTGAACAAGTGTTGGCGTAAACCGTACAAATATTTGTTGTGAAAATGCTCCGCCCGGTTGAGGCAGGGTTAATGTAGCGGTATAAGTTCCGCCGGCTGTGGTGGAATAAGTGAAGCCGGTTAAAGCGCCCACCGTAACATCAGCATTGGTAAGGGTTGTTCCGGTTATGGTAAATGAATTGGGACCTGCCGTTGTATTGATACACACATTGCCAAATGAAGTAAGTGCATTGGCAGATAAGGTAGGTACCGCCGGGCCGCATGGATTAACCGGGGACGCACTGTTGCGGGGAACAGGTGCTGTTACCACATCAAAGTCGGCATTATTATTATCCGTATCTGTACATCCAAGCGTTTTACGTACACAACCTTGGGTAGAAGTTATGGCTACTCCATTGTTAACAGAAACGCCGCCTTCTGCATTATTAGATGTACCCCATGCCACAAGGTCAATGATCGCTGCACTGGGTAAAGTGCAGGGTGTTGCAGTAGCTCCACAACCTAATGCGGTGGCCTGACTGGCTAAGACTACTTTCCCACTCGTGCCACTCATTGCCAGGTTAGTGGTAATAAAGTCGGGAGTTACCGGAAATGCAGCGCCCGCGGAACCCGTAGGGCCCAGTTGTATCAAAAGATACCCTCCGGCAGGTATGGATGTTCCGGCAGTGAAAGCATAAAGGTTTGTTGCTGTAGAAGCAAACTGTCCCGTAGCAGAACCATATTGGATTGAATATCCCGTTAAAGACTGAGTTACACCGCTTACGTTGTGCAATTCAACATAATCAAATAAGTAAGTTCCGGTTCCGCCACCCCCTCCACCATAAGCCTGGCTGATAACGATAGTAGTGGATTGAGAAAAACCGGCGAATGAAACAAGCACCAGCAATAGTGTAAATATTTTTTTCATAAAGAAAATTTGTCGTTGTATTAACCCCCCGTTTATTTCAAGGTAAGTAAGGGCCATAATAAAAGTTATGGCCCTTACAGTTTATTTTTATTGTCTTGTTATCCGGATATCATCCACTTCAAAATTCGTTGTTCTTCCCAGCGATACGCTTCCGGTGTATTTAAAAGCTACATAAATTGTTTGACCTGCATAAGCAGCCAGGCTTATATTTCCTGTATTGGCAAAAGAACTGTAGGTACTTGAGTTATTTGTTGCCGTATTACCCGGTATCTGTGCATTGGTACTTACCTGCGTCCAGGTAGCTGTATTAGGCGTATTGCTTCCATTGTAATTGGTAGATACAAACGCATGAATAGTCGTTGGTCCGGTGGCAAACTGGTAAGCCGTGCTGAATTGCAGTTGCGGTGTGGTGGCGGCCGGTAAGGCTATCGCCGGAGTTATCAACCACGCAGTATCGGCATTCAAACCAGTGCCAAAGGCGGTTACTTTCACACATTTTCCGGAAGTACCAAATACAGCATTCTTATACAATGCAGTTGCATTAGGTGCTATATTTTTCCAACCGGCAAAAGTAAAGTCGAGGTTATTGTCTCCCGTTGTAAGTGAATTGAAATATTCTTCAAACAGGTTGCAACGTCCACTGGTGAACTGAACGTCTTCGTCATCACGCAACAGCAATTGTTTGGTAGAACCAAACGTAGTGTAAATAGCTACCACGCTTCCATTACCGCCCGGAACTTTCTTTGCTGCAAAGTTTGCATAGGCGCTGGTGCGGATGATGATTGTTTGGCCCGAACAATTTTTAATATCGAGGTTCACCGTGCTTTTGTAAGCAGAGGTATCAGAAAACGTAGCGCTGGGGTCACTGAATTCATATCCATCCAACTGGATCAATGAACCCAGGTACTGGTCCTGCATATTGGTGCCCAACTGGTTTTGTGTAACCACGATCGGTACCACGGGGTTTTTTATAAAACCACCCACTACATATTTGCTGATCAGGTTTGAAGGGATTCCTTCTTGTGAAGGAAGGCCAGCCACAGTGGCTTTAACGCCCAATGCTATCAACCCGTTATAATCACTTATGCAAAGATCTTTACACTTGATAAAGATGCGGCGGCCTACCGGGTAAGTTCCGTACAGACTGTTTGCATCCAGCAATACCTGTATACCACCGGTGGCGTCCTGTATGTACAGTTGTTTGTACAGGTTTCCGCTTTTATCATCAGCAACTACCACACCTGATATAACCACGTCGGAAGTGATGATATCATAGGCACCTGCAGAACTATGCATTGCTTTCAATGCCTTGATAGATGTGTTGGCAACAATGGCCGGGTCTGCTGCTCCGGGCGGATTGTCAAAACTTTTCTTACAGGCACTCAACAGGCTGATAGATGCAACCAGGGTTATTGCCGTCAGTGTTTTAAAGATCTTGTTCATAATGTATGTTTTAAAGATTTATGTAGTGTTTGTTTTTTAATTAAAAGCGGATGCCCATGCTGGCAAAATAGTTGACGCCGTATGCATAGAACCTTCTCTCGGGAAATTTGTCAACATTCTTACCGGTAAAATCGAAACGAAGCTGTTCAAATCCACCCGACACAATGTTGCGGTTATCCAGTATATTATTCACGCCCACATTAAACACCAGGAAGGTTCTTTTCTTCAGGTTATGAAACTTGCGGTTCATGAGCCAGGAGTAACCGGCAAATAAATCCAGGGTGTACTGTGGTTTCAACGATATCTGGTCAACTATCTTGTTCCACAGTTCCGATCCTTCTGTAACACCACTTACCGCAGCTTCGGTACGGCGGATGGGATTAACACTCAGGTACATCTTATCAAAGTAATTGAAGTTCACATTCACAAACCAGAACCGGGGCGAACGGTAATCCAGCCCGATGGTATATGCCTGTTGCGGGGTAGGAACATAATAGTTCTTGGAATAAACAATATCGTTCTGCGATAATACCGCTGCACTGTTATCTGTGGTAACAGTAGCGCTCTGGCGGGTGTTGTAATAATATTTACCAATGGCAGCAGCAGCAGTAAGGCTTAACCCTTTATAGATCTTTGCCTCGGCGCCAAATTCAAAACCGGCATGTATCTTTCCGATATTGCTTACGGCATAGTTCACAAAGTTGCGGTACTCATCGTGGTAAAAAGTAAGCACGTCCAGTTGGTTTTTGAACTGGCTGTAGTAACCGGTGGCCCTGATCTTCAACTTCGGTGCATTCATTGCATAGCCGCCTTCTACGGTCAGCATTTCTTCCGACTTCAGGTTGTCCTGCACAAAATCCCTTGTTCTTGGGGCAATAAATGCATTTTCGAAGAAGGGGGCACGGGAACCATAAGAACCGTTTGCAAAAAGATAATTACGTCCGTCGATCTTATAGGTTACCCCTCCTTTAATGGATGAGTTATAGAAATTGTAGGTAGATGATTTTCCGTACGAGTTATTCGGGAACAATCCGCTCTTTACATTTCCATAGCGGAAGAAACTGGTGTACGAATGTTCGGTTGCCACAAAGAAATCGATCTTGCGGAACTTGAAAACACCCTGCAGCCATACAGAACCCTTCTTGATATTGATATCGTAGTTGTATCCGAATTTATCGCCTTCTCCCAAAATGCGGTTGGGTATGTTCAGGTTATTTTGTGCAGCACCTGGGTTTGATGGAAAGTCCCTTTCGCCAAACTGGTTCACATCCACGTAAAACTCACCGCCCAGCAGGTCGTCCACTCTTTTGTAATAATTATTCCGTTGAGATTGGTAAGTGATCCCGGCCGATAAAGAAGCATGGTCAGACAGGGTGGTATTAAGCGTGCTGTTGAAAATATATTTCAGCGTATTCACCACTCTTTCTTCCACAATATAGTGTGATCTTTTACCCGACACATTGTTGCCGGTGATGCCGAAAGCATCTTTCACCACATCAAAAGAGTTATAGTTGGTGGTATAAAGAGCGTCCCAGTTTATCTGGCGCTTATTCACATCGTTGATCAGTTCCTGCCTTACCTGCTCCGCAAAATACGGATCAAGCTGGTAGCTGGGCAGGTAGCGGTAATAATCCGGCCTTGGGTCGGCTGCATTGTACCAGTCAAGTCCGGTTACACTCCTGTTTCCATACGTAACAGAAGCGGCGGTTACCAGGGTTGTTTTGTCTGATATTTTCCAGTCGTGCGTTAAGATACCAATCGGCTGAAATGACCGGGCGATGCTTGCATTTCTTTTTCTGCCATTTTGGTAACCCCAGTACGGGTTATAAAAATTGTTTCCGGCTATGTCGATCATCTCCTGTACCGAAGCGCCCTGGCGGCCATTCTCTGTTGGCGTTGCAAAAGCTACAAAGGAAAGCAGGTGCCTGTCGTTAAAACGTTTGTCGGCTGCTGCAAAGAAAGACCAGCCGTTGTAATAGGTTCCGTCAGTAAAACCTTCTTCGGCCCAGCGGCGTGAACCCGATATGGAGAAAGCCCATCCTTTGTTATTTAAGCCGGTTGAATGCGTGATCATTAAACGGTTGGAATAATTCCGGTTGGAGGATGCATAGTTGATGCTTGTTTGTTTACGCTGGTGAGAGGCACGGGTATCAAACGATGTTGATCCGCCCATATCGCCATACGCAAAAGTGGTGGCTGTTAATCCAAGTGTTGATTCCCGGTTACGGAGTACATCATTCAATCCGCCCCATTGCCCATAAGGAGTAAAGCCATTATCAAGGTTCTCCATGGGTATGCCATTGATAAACGTACCAAACTGGTCGGCATCATACCCTCTTATACGGAAACGAACGGCGCCGAATTTAAAAGTGGCAGCATTTAAAAATGGATCACGTCCGGCACTCAGTTGAGAAGAGATATTCTGGGCGCTTCCATCCTGTCCGTCGTTTTCATCTAAAGAGATCACCGGGATATTATCCTGTAAATTATCTTTCAGTGTTTCAATCAGTGTATCACGTGCCGGGATGGTATCCTTGATCTTCACTTTTTGCGAAAATGCTGCAGGCATAAAAACCCCTGAAAGCATCAGCACAAGCAGGCAATGTTTAGTTTTTGGCGTCATATATTTAGTTGTTAAAAAAGCCAGCAAATGTAGGGATTTAAGGGGGCTTTTACCCACAAAGTTTCAAACATAACATATTAGTCATTTTAAAATACTAGAAATCGGTTTTGGATAAATAACTTTGGCAACTATTACGATCTTATATGAAAAAAGTACTGCTTTCTGTTGTTATTAGTATCGTTTCTTTTTCGGTTGGGGTGGCCCAAAAAAGTACTTATCACCCGGCCCTGATCGGTTTTTATAACCTGGAGAATTTTTACGATACCGTAAATAACCCGGTGGTGGATGATGAGGAATTTCTGCCAAACAGCGAAAGACATTATAATACCCGTATTTTCCTGGATAAAGTGAGCCGGTTGGCTTCGGTGATCTCTCAAATGGGCGTGGATGTTAACCCTGATGGGCTTGCCATACTGGGCGTTGCCGAAATTGAGAACGATACGGTGCTGAACATACTGGTCAATCACAAAGACCTGAAGGCCCGGGGAATGAAGATCGTTCACTATAATTCACCCGATGTAAGGGGGGTGGATGTAGGGCTTCTTTATAATCCCAAATACTTTACCCCGCTTTACAGCGCCCCGCTTTTTGTAAAGCTGCCGGGAGGCTCCAAGGATTCGTATTTTACCCGTGATGTGTTATATGTAAAGGGATTGATGGATGGCGATACCATTCACGTAATGGTAAATCACTGGCCTTCCCGTTCGGGCGGCGAAGAAAGGTCGATACCGGCAAGGGCAGCCGCGGCGGCTGTTGCAAAAAAAGTGGTTGATTCCCTGATGATCATTAATCCCCGCTCAAAAGTGGTGATCATGGGCGACCTGAACGATGATCCCATCAGCCCCAGCCTTACCAGGGTACTGGGCACTAAAGGGAAGATCAGTGATGTAAAAGAAAAAGAGCTTTTTAACCCATGGGTTGATTTTTACAAAAAAGGAATCGGTACGCTTGCTTACCAGGATGCCTGGGGACTGTTTGACCAGGTGGTGGTATCACAGGCATGGCTTGACAAAGAACAAAAGGGATATTTCTTCTATAAGGCGAATATTTTCAATAAAGAATTCCTGGTGCAACAAACCGGTAAATACAAAGGCTATCCAAAAAGAACCTGGGATGGTACCACTTATAATTACGGATACAGCGATCACTTTCCTGTATTCATTACCATGCTGAAGAAAGTAAATGCCCCGGTGAGCCAGTGATCAGGTTACTATCACCACCTGTTCATTGGTAAGCAGCGGTAAATTCTTAAACCGGAGTACAATGTTGCCGGTAGTAACCACATCCTTCTGACAATAGGTTACAATGCGCTGCAGCTGCTTCTCTTTCCAGTACACATCACCTACCATACTTCCGTCAATATCGTCTTTGGAAGAAGGTACTTTTAATGCAGCCGCCAGCAGTTTTAAGGAAGTATAATGTTTGTAATCGCCAAAGCGCCAGTATTGAAAGGTATCGATCATATTCGTTTCCCAGGGTTTCATATTCTGAAAGTCGAGGATCGGTGGAATGATAAGTCCGTTAATGAGCAACCGCCGGCAGATAAAGGGTATATCAAATTCTTTGATGTTGTGGCCGGTAAAACTCCATTTATTATTTGTTGTTTCCAACTGCTTCAGCGTGGTTAAAAAATCCTGTAATAGTTTCTTTTCATCGTCGCCGTAAAAGGATTTCACCCGAAGTAACCAGGCACTGCCTTCTTTTTTAAAGTACCCGATGCTGATACAGACCACTTTGGCAAACTCGGCCATTACGCCTGCACGTTGTGGATAGAATTCGGCGGCGCTTACTCCTTCCGGCAGGCTGCGCTGTACTTTCTCCTGCCAGAGCATCTTCCATTCTTCGCTCAATGTTTCGAAGGCCGCATTTTCCGATACGGTCTCAATATCTATCAGCAGCAGGTTCTCTAAACGAATGTTTTGCATAGCGCATGATTATGTACCGGTAAATTACAAATCGGTTTTAAAATAACCAACGTTTAAATACCCAAAGAAAAACCCCACCTGCCAGCTGGCGGATGGGGTTTATTTTATACCTGGTTACAGGATTTAGTCTTCTATTTTCATTTTGCCTTTCGACTTAGCGATCACTTCTTCTGCAATATTATTCGGTGCAGGAGCGTAATGGCTGAATTCCATAGTTGAAGTGGCACGGCCTGATGACAAGGAACGCAACTGTGTAACGTAACCAAACATTTCGCTCAAAGGAACTTTTGCTTTGATTACCTGTACACCATGTTTGCTGTCCATACCTTCCAGCATACCACGACGACGGTTCAGGTCACCGGTAACATCACCCATGTATTGGTCAGGCGTCAGCACTTCCACTTTCATGATCGGCTCCAGTAAAACAGGCTTTGCTTTTTTACCTGCTTCCCGGTAACCTTGCTTGGCACAAAGTTCAAATGACATCGCATCCGAGTCAACCTGGTGGAAGCTACCGTCTTTCACAGTGATCTTCAGGTTATCCATTGGATAAGCAGCAAGTACACCGGTATGCATGGCGGTTTCAAAACCTTTCTCAATAGCAGGAACGAATTCTTTTGGAATTGATCCGCCAAAGAGTTTGTTTACGAACTGGTAATGGCCTTTATCTTCTTTCAGGAACTCTTCATCAGCAGGCCCGATCTCAAAAATGATATCGGCAAATTTACCACGGCCACCGGTTTGTTTCTTCAGGATCTCCCTGTGTTCAACGGTATTCTGGAAAGCTTCCTTATAGGCAACCTGCGGAGCACCCTGGTTGATCTCTACTTTAAATTCACGCTTCATCCTGTCTACAATGATCTCCAGGTGCAACTCACCCATACCACTTAAAATGGTCTGGCCTGTTTCTTCATCGGTCTTAACACGCAGGGTAGGATCTTCTTCCACCAGTTTGGCAATGGCCATACCCATTTTATCAACGTCGGCCTGTGTTTTCGGTTCTACAGCAATAGAGATTACCGGCTCAGGGAAGGTCATTGCTTCCAGCACGATCGGGTTGGCCTCATTACACAATGTATCACCGGTTTTGATATCCTTAAAACCAACACCTGCACCAATATCACCTGCTTCGATGAAGTCGATCGGGTTTTGTTTGTTGGCATGCATCTGCATGATACGGCTGATACGTTCTTTCTTACCTGTACGGGTATTTAATACGTAGCTGCCGGCATCCAGCCGTCCGCTGTATGCCCTAAAGAACGCCAAACGACCCACGAACGGATCGGTCATGATCTTAAATGCGAGGGCTGAGAATGGTTCTTTTGCATCAGCATGACGAACAAGTTCTTCACCACTATCGGGATCAGTTCCTTTGATCGCTTCAATATCCAGCGGACCAGGCAGGTAACGGCAGATGGCATCCAATGCTGTCTGAACACCTTTGTTTTTGAAAGATGAGCCACACATCATTGGTATGATAGAAATATCAATAACCGCTTTGCGGATCGCTTCGTGCATTTCATTTTCGGTAATACTGTTGGGATCTTCAAAGAATTTCTCCAACAGTTTGTCGTCATATTCAGCAACGGCTTCTACCAGGTGTTGCCTCCATTCGTTCACTTCTTCCAGCATTTCTTCCGGAATGGGCACTTCTTTATAGGTCATTCCCTGTGTAGCGTCGTCCCAGATGATCCCTTTCATAGTGATCAGGTCAACCACGCCTTTAAAATTATCTTCTGCACCTATCGGCAATTGTAAAGGCACCGCTTTGGCACCCAGCATTTCCTTAACCTGTTTTACCACGTTTAAGAAGTCTGCACCACTGCGGTCCATTTTGTTTACAAAACCGATACGGGGTACTTTATACCGGTTGGCTTGGCGCCAAACGGTTTCAGATTGGGGCTCCACACCCGATACAGCGCAGAACAAG
>DAOQRQ010000067.1:0-10389 GCA_035355815.1 Ferruginibacter sp.
TTAAATGGGGTATGAGCATTGACCTGAATACCTGTACCGGTTGCAGCGCCTGCGTAGTGGCCTGTACCGCAGAAAATAATGTGAGCGTGGTAGGTAAAATGCAGGTGCAGCGTGCACACGAAATGCACTGGCTGCGTATCGATCGCTACTTCACCGGTGACCTGGAAAACCCGGATGTGGTTTTTCAACCGATGCTTTGTCAGCATTGCGATAACGCCCCCTGCGAAAACGTTTGCCCGGTGGCCGCTACCAACCACAGCACCGAGGGGTTGAATCAAATGACCTATAACCGTTGTATCGGTACAAGATATTGCGCCAACAACTGTCCGTATAAAGTGCGTCGTTTCAACTGGCTGGATTATACAGGAGCCGATAGCTTCCCGGATAACCAGAACCCCATGGTAGGAAAGTACATGGATGAAAGCGTACTGCAGATGAACGATGATCTTACCAGAATGGTATTGAACCCGGATGTAACGGTTCGTTCACGTGGTGTGATCGAAAAATGTTCTTTCTGCGTTCAGCGTTTGCAGGAAAGCAAGCTGGAAGCGAAGAAACACCAGGACCCAACCATGGTGCGGAATGTAAAAACAGCCTGTATGCAGGCATGTCCCACACACGCCATCAGCTTTGGTAATGTGAACGATAAAGAAAGCGACGTGTACAAGATCAGGAACGTAGAACAGAAACACCGCTCTTTCTATGTACTGGAACAGCTGCACGTTCTGCCGAATGTAAGTTACTTGGCCAAAGTGAGGAATACCGACAGGCATATTGGTGTGGAAGAAGGACACGGTGAGAAAGGCGCAGAGTCAAAAAAGGAAACAAAAGCACACGCATAAACCTCACCCCAACCCCTCTCCTGAAGGAGAGGGAACTGGAAGAATAGAGTAAAATGAGTTTAGTGGAATCGATGAACAGGATTGAATAATGATATTGTTAGTACAATAGTTGAATTAAAAATAAGGCCGGGCCTCCCTCTCCTAAAGGAGAGGGATTGAGGGTGAGGCCGCCAATTTTAGATATGTCATTACTGAAATACGAATCGCAACAAAGGGAGCCGCTGGTAGATGGTAATAAAGATTACCACCAGGTAACGGAAGATATCATTCGCCCCATTGAGATGAAACCGAGCCTGCTCTGGTATATTGGTTTTTATATCAGCGTGGGCCTGCTATTATTCGGGGTGTATAGTGTTTACCGGGAGGTTACCTATGGTATCGGCCAGTGGAACGTAAATAAAACCATCGGCTGGGGTTGGGACATCACCAACTTCGTGTGGTGGGTAGGTATTGGTCATGCCGGAACGCTCATCTCTGCGATCCTGTTGCTGTTCCGCCAGGGATGGAGAACAGGGGTTAACCGTGCAGCGGAAGCGATGACGATATTTGCGGTAATGTGCGCCGGCCAGTTCCCGATATGGCATATGGGCCGTGTGTGGATGGCATTCTTTGTGCTTCCTTATCCAAATACAAGAGGTCCTTTGTGGGTGAACTTTAACTCACCCCTGTTGTGGGACGTATTTGCGATCTCAACTTATTTCACCGTTTCATTACTGTTCTGGTATTCCGGTTTATTGCCCGACCTTGCCACTGTAAGAGACCGTGCAAAAACAAAATTCCGTAAAATGTTCTATGGTGTTGCTTCTTTCGGATGGACCGGAAGCACCAAACACTGGCAACGCCATGAATCATTATCACTGGTACTGGCTGGCTTAAGTACGCCGCTGGTATTATCCGTGCATACCATTGTATCGTTCGACTTCGCCACCTCCATCGTTCCGGGCTGGCATACCACCATCTTCCCCCCTTACTTTGTGGCGGGCGCCATCTTCAGCGGATTTGCGATGGTGCAAACACTGATGATCGTTGTTAGAAAAGTATTGAACCTGCAGGATTATATCACCCTCGGTCACATCGAGGCCATGAATAAAGTAATTGTATTAACCGGCAGCATCGTAGGCTGTGCCTATTTAACCGAATTGTTCATTGCCTGGTACGGACAAAACCCTTACGAATGGTATGCGTTCAAAGAGAACCGGGCCAACCTGTTCAGTCCGTATGGATGGAGCTACTGGCTGATGATGTTCTGTAATGTGGTGTCGCCGCAGTTGTTCTGGAGCCGTAAGCTGAGAAGGAATATCACGGTTACGTTCTTCATGAGCATCATCGTTAACATCGGTATGTGGTTCGAACGTTTTGTGATCATCGTTACTTCGGTGTACAGGGATTACCTGCCATCATCATGGAGTACCTATTACAGCCCCAGTATCTGGGAGATCGGGTTCTATCTCGGAACCTTCGGCCTGTTCTTCACCTGCTTCTTCCTGTTCGCCAAATACTTCCCGGTTATTGCCGTGGCAGAGATCAAAGCGATATTAAAAACGAGCGGTGAGAATTATAAAGCGAAGATGACCGATATCGAAAAAGCAGACGCCGAGAAGTTTTATATTGAAGAAGTGGCACACGCACACTAACCCCTGAGCCCCTAAAGGGGGAACCGGGAGTTCAAATATTTGAATAGGATTTGACTTTTAACTTTTGAATTATATTATATGGCTGGAGGAATTAAAAAATTTGTTGTAGGAACTTTTGATGATGAAAAGGTCTTGTTTCCTGCGGTAAAAAATGTCCGCAAGGCGGGATACAAGATACACGATGTGTATACTCCTTTCCCCGTGCATGGCCTGGACCATGCCATGGGCATCCGCGAAACAAGTCTGCACACCGCAGGGTTTATTTACGCCATCACCGGTACCACCACGGCCCTTACATTCATGAGCTGGGTATTTACCAAAGACTGGCCATTGAATATCGGCGGTAAACCACACTTTGCATTGCCGGCCTGGATACCCATCACCTTTGAGTTAACGGTATTGTTCTCGGCTGTGGGTATGGTGCTTACTTTTTGCTACCTGTGCAACCTGGCGCCGTTTGTAAAAAAACATCATTTCCATGCAAGGGCTACCGACGACCTTTTTGTTATGGCCATTGAATGTACCGATAAAACGAATGATTCAGAAGTTCAATCCTTTTTGAAAAGCGCCGGCGCCCAGGAAGTGAATGTGCAGGAAGTGGAAACAGGATGGTGGATCGGTACATACGATAAAACACAGAAGTTATATAAAGAAGAAAAAGGCTATTAACCCCTATCCCCTGAAGGGGAAAAGGAAGAAGATCGTAGCGAATTAAATATGATTGATTAGATAATAAATTTTAAATCTAAAAGAGCTAAAGCCCCTTTAGGGGTTTGGGGCAAAATTATCAGAATGAAAAAAACAGCGATCATAGCAACACTGGTTTTAACAACCGCCGTTGTGTTCATCAGTTGCGACAGCAAGCGTCAGCCGGGTAAGATATATATGCCTGATATGGCCTACAGCCGTGCGTACGAAAGCTATGCACAAAGAGATTCTTCTCTGTTCACGATGGACCCCAATGATGCAGGGCATAAGATATTCTATAACAATTTGCCGCCTGCCGGTACCATCAAAAGGGGCGACCAGTTTCCTTTCAACGTACCCAACGACAGCAACGGGTTGATAAACTTAAGCGCACAGGCAAAAAACCCGCTGGCTCCTTTAACCGGTAAAGAACTGGAGGAAGCTGGCAGGCTGTTCAGTATTAATTGTGCCATCTGTCATGGTGCCAAAGGAGAAGCGAATGGACCGCTGGCTCCTAAAGTGGGCGGGGTAAAAAGTATCATCGCTGCATCTCCTGGTTTCAGCGATGGCCGTATATTTTTTGTAATGACCTACGGCCAGAACAACATGGGAAGTTATGCATCCCAGTTAAGCCGGGAACAGCGCTGGAGGATCGTTCAATACATCCGCACACTGGAGCCTAAAACAGCAACAACGCCTGCAGCAGATGCGGCGGGGGCTCCAAAGGCAGACAGTGCGGCAGTAAAAAAATAATAATTAACGAATTCACTCAAAATAAAGATCAGATGGATCATCAATTTCAATTACCGGGCAGTTATAAAAAGTGGACGTATGGCCTTATTGGTGCCGGTGTAATCGCATTAATATATGGCTTTATCATGTTTCATCCGTTTGAACATGCCGGTCATGGAGAGCATGTGAACAGTACCCGTTTCTGGGCCGTGCTGTTACAGAACAGCGTTTTCTTTTTACTGGTGGTAAATGCAGCCATGTTCTTTATTTGTGTAACCACTATGGCCATGGCCGGATGGGTGGTTGCTTTCAGAAGGGTTTCGGAAGCCATCTCCAGCGTGGTTCCTATTTTAGGCGTACTCACTTTTGTTATATTAATGGCCATTGTATTCGGTGGCCGAACCGATATCTATCACTGGCTGGATAAAGATGCTGTTGCCAAAGATCATATCTTAAGCGGCAAGAGCGGGTTCCTGAATGTTAAATTCTACGCCATCTGGTCGTTCCTTACCATCTTCCTTTGGTGGTTCCTGGGCAGAAAGATGAGAAGCCTGAGCCTGGAAAGTGATAAGAACGGGCACATGGATTATGAAACAGGAAAGAAATGGATCTGGAACAATACCGTTTGGGCTTCTTTATACTGCGTGGTGTTTACATTAACCGTAGCCTCTACCATTCCCTGGTTATGGTTAATGAGCATTGATGCACACTGGTACAGTACCATGTACAGCTGGTATACATTCGCCAGTACATTTGTATCGGGTATGTCGCTCATCGCTTTATTCGTTATTTATTTAAAGAACCGCAACCAGTTGCCTTATGTTACCGAAGAACATTTGCACGACCTGGGTAAATTCATGTTTGCATTCTCTGTTTTCTGGACATATCTCTGGTTTTCGCAGTACATGCTGATATGGTACAGTAACCAGCCGGAAGAAACCAAATATTTTATTGAGCGGATAGGAACAGCAGAAAAAGCAGGTCCTTATAAAGGCATCTTCTTCTTTAACCTGATCGTGAACTTCCTCTGCCCACTGCTGATACTGATGAAGAAAGGAACCAAAAGGAACTGGACCATGGTTACCATTATGGCTGTGCTCATCATCTTTGGTCACTGGATCGACCTTTACCAGATGGTAATGCCGGGCACCCTGCACGAGCACTTTGAACTGATGCCGTTTGAATTTGGTGTTGCATGCCTGTTCATTGGTCTCATCATGTGGGGAACCGGGAACTATTTAAGCAAGCATTCACTGCTGGCAAAAAATCATCCATTCTTAAAAGAAAGCATGATTCATCACACGTAAGAGAATTAACCGCTTTAAAAAGCATTTGAATACAGAACCGGGTTTTAAACAAGAGAACAGAATAATATTTACAGAAAATACTTTAGAATATGAAGGA
Source organism: Ferruginibacter sp. (assembly GCA_035355815.1). Classification (GTDB taxonomy): domain Bacteria; phylum Bacteroidota; class Bacteroidia; order Chitinophagales; family Chitinophagaceae; genus Ferruginibacter. The sequence continues at coordinate 5,300 of DAOQRQ010000067.1, forward strand.
GTTTTTAATGGTAGCCTTAGGCGCTTTGATCTTCGTTGTGATCTTTCAGATTGCGAAAGCCAGCGAGTATGTGAGTGTTTTAAAGGGCGAAGAAAAGACCCGTAAGCAAAACAACCGTATCAATGCATTCCTGCTGATGGGGCTGCTGGTATTTGGGTTGATCGGCGTTTGGTACTGCAACGAATTGTTTTACGGAAAAACACTGTTCCCGCAGGGTTCTGCATCGGTAGAAGGAGAAAGCCTTGACCAAATGTTCATGATCACCACAACAGTAACCGGGGTGGTTTTTGTACTTACACAAATATTATTATTCTGGTTCTCTTATAAATACCAGGAGTCTGACGACCGCAAAGCATTTTATTACCCGCATAACAATAAGCTGGAGTTATTGTGGACCACCGTACCGGCCATCTTCCTTACCGTATTGGTTGTATTTGGTTTGAAATACTGGTTCAAAATAACAGCCGATGCACCAAAAGATGCCATCGTGGTAGAAGTTACCGGTCACCAGTTTGCCTGGGAATTCCGGTACCCCGGTGCCGACAAAATGCTGGGCAAGAAAGATTACAAACTCACCACGTCTAAAAATAACCTGGGTGTTGACTTTAACGATCCTGCAAGTAAAGACGATATTCACGTGAATACCACCATGCATATCCCGGTAGGCGTACCGGTTAAAATGGTGATCAACTCACAGGATGTTATTCACGACGTGGGGCTTCCTCATTTCCGCTTGAAAATGGATGCCGTTCCGGGTATTCCTACCACGCAGTGGTTTACCCCCAAATTCACCACAGAGGAAATGAAAAAGAAAACAAACAATCCGAATTTTGTTTATGAAATAGCCTGCGACCAGTTATGCGGAGCCAACCACTTTGCCATGCGTGGAGTGATCGTTGTAGAAACAATGGAAGAATATAAGAAATGGCTGGCCGAACAAAAGTCGGAGTACGATGCTCTTTTTGAAAAGAAAGCACCGGCACCAACGCCAGACAGCAATGCAACAAAGCAAACAGCGCAGGTTTTGCCTGTACAGAAATAATTAAGGGTTTAGAAAAAAAAGCAAGAAAATGAGCGTAGCTACATTACAACATGCAGATGTTCACGGAGCACACGATGCACATCATGAGCACCATCACCACGAAACGTTTATAACCAAATACGTTTTCAGCCAGGATCATAAAATGATTGCCCGGCAGTTTTTGATAACGGGCATCATCTGGGCCATCATCGGTGGTTTATTCTCTGTTGTTTTCCGTTTACAATTGGGCTATCCGGAATCTACCTTCCCCTGGCTGGAAGATATTTTAGGCCATTGGGCAGCCGGCGGCAAATTAAAACCAGAGTTCTACTATGCATTGGTTACCATGCACGGAACCATCCTGGTGTTCTTTGTATTAACAGCCGGCCTCAGCGGAACCTTTGCAAACTTTTTAATTCCGCTTCAGATCGGCGCCAGGGATATGGCTTCGCCTTTTTTAAACATGCTTAGCTACTGGTTCTTCTTCCTGGCTTCTATCATCATGTTCTGCTCTTTGTTTGTACAAACAGGGCCAGCAAGCGGTGGCTGGACGATCTATCCCCCGCTCAGCGCCCTGGGCGATGCATCAAGCGGAGCCAAAATAGGAATGGATCTCTGGCTGGTGAGTATGGCCATGTTCATCGTGTCTTCTTTGTTAGGCGGCCTTAACTATATCACCACCATCCTCAACATGCGTACAAAAGGAATGAGCATGACCCGCTTGCCCCTTACCATTTGGGCGCTGTTCTTTACGGCGGTGTTAGGTGTTCTTTCTTTCCCGGTATTATTATCCGGCGCTATATTATTATTATTTGACCGTAACCTGGGTACCAGTTTCTACCTGAGCGATATCGTTATTGCAGGAAAGATCCTGCCAAATGAAGGCGGAAGTGCAATTCTCTTCCAGCATTTATTCTGGTTCCTCGGTCACCCCGAAGTATATATCATCTTATTACCGGCCATGGGAATGAGTTCGGAAATTATTAGTGTGAACAGCCGCAAACCGATATTCGGTTATATGGCCATGGTGGGGTCATTATTTGCGATCGCCATCCTTGCATTCCTGGTTTGGGCGCATCATATGTTTGTTACGGGATTGAATCCATTCCTGGGTTCGGTGTTCGTATTACTTACCTTATTGATCGCCGTGCCATCGGCCATTAAAGTATTTAACTGGCTTACTACGTTGTGGAAGGGAAGTATCCGCTTTACCCCGGGTATGTTGTTCGCCATTGGCTTTGTAAGCTTGTTCATCAGCGGTGGTTTAACAGGTATCTTCCTGGGTAACTCGGCACTCGACCTTCATTTACACGATACGTATTTTGTAGTAGCCCACTTCCATATCGTAATGGGTGTGGCTTCTTTCTTTGGCATGTTTGCCGGAGTTTATCACTGGTTCCCTAAAATGTTCGGGCGTTACCTGAACAACACAATGGCCTATATCCACTTCTGGGTTACCATCGTGGGCGCCTACCTTATCTTCTGGCCCATGCACTACGAAGGGCTTGCCGGTATGCCGCGCCGTTACTATGATTATTCCAACTGGGAATCATTTAAAATGTTTGGCGGGCTGAACGAGTTCATCAGTTTCGTAGCCATGATCGTGTTTGCTGTTCAGCTGTTATTCGTATTTAATTTCTTCTACAGCATTTTCAAAGGAAGAAAAGTTACTACCCTGAATCCATGGGGATCAAATACACTGGAGTGGACAACGCCGATCAAACCGGGTCACGGAAACTGGGTGGGAGAGATCCCTGAAGTACACCGTGGTGCATACGACTATGGCAAAGACGGAAAGGAATTCATTCCGCAGAATACCCCGGTTGGAGAGAACGAATCACACCACTAATTGGTAGTGTTGATCCGATTATGTGAATTGGAATTGAAGCGTAATAAAACAAAGATTTTTGAAAAGCATAGAACGGGAGCATACAACCATTAGCAACTCAGCATCGTTCAGGCTGGTGAGTAAAGTGAAAGATTACTTTCAGCTTATCAAGTTCACGTTGAGTTTTATGGTGGTGTTCAGTACGGTGGTGAGTTTTTTAATTGCGCCGAACGAACAATTTTACACCCGGGATAAAATAACATCAGTTCTTTTACTTTTTGTTGCAGGAATGCTGGTAACCGGTTCGGCAAATGCCATTAACCAGTTATTGGAAAAAACCTCCGATGCATTGATGAAACGAACCGCTAAACGGCCCGTTGCCAGCGGCCGGATGAGTGTGAATGAAGCAGGCATCTTTGCCTTCATTGCCGGCGGGGCTGGTGTGTTTATGATGTGGTGGTACTTTAATGCAGAAAGCGCCATGGTGAGTTTATTCAGCCTTTTCTTATATGGCTTTATTTACACACCGTTAAAAAAGGTGAACTCGGTTTCTGTACTGGTAGGCGCTATCCCCGGGGCATTGCCCTGTTTGATAGGATGGCTTGCCGGTTTTGGGAACGGAAATATTGCATGGCTTGGCGGATGGCTGCTCTTCGGCATCCAGTTCCTTTGGCAGTTTCCGCATTTCTGGGCAATAGCCTGGCTGGCACATAAAGATTATACAACGGCAGGATTTAAATTGCTGCCGGCGGATAAAGGCCCAACCAGGTTTACGGCCATGCAAAGTATCATTTACAGTTCGCTGATGATACCGGTAGGGTTTCTGCCTTACTATACGGGTATGAGCGGGTTGGCAAGTATGTATATTTTACTGGGCTGCAACTTATGGATGGTATATGTAAGTGTGTTGCTTTTTAAACGGATGGACGCAGCCAGTGCAAGAAGGGTGATGTTCAGTTCTTATTTTTACCTGATGATTGTTTTGCTGGCATTGTTTGCCAACAGGGCGGGTCATTAAAACGGATCGGAAATAAATTAATAAACTCCCGTCAGGGATCAGCGATATGAATGCAGTGGCAATGGAACAAAGAAAGAAAATTCATCCGCATAAATTTACCCTGTGGGTGGGCATTGGCAGCCTGGTGATGATGTTTGCAGGGTTAACGAGTGCTTATATAGTTAAACGAAACCAGGCAAACTGGCAAACATTCGACCTGCCGCAGTTATTCTGGTACAGTACGGTAGCTATCGTATTGAGCAGTGTCACTATTTACCTGGCACAGCAGTCGTTCAAACGGCGGGAGATGCAGAAGTACAGGAGGTTACTGGTGGTAACCTTGATATTGGGAGTTCTTTTTATAGTGTTGCAAGGCATGGGCTTTCAGCAATTATGGGCAAAAGGGATCACGCTGCAGTCAAGCGTATCGTATTCTTTTTTGTACGTGATCGTTGGCCTGCATGCGGCTCACGTGTTGGGAGGGATCATTGCCATGCTGGTTCTGTTTGCAAAAGCATTCAGCAGCAAGAAAAGAATATACAACAGCATCCCGGTTGAACTGGTAAGTACCTACTGGCATTTTGTAGATGTACTCTGGATCTATTTATTGATTTTTTTAATGATGATACGATAAGCAAAAAGTTCTAAGTAGTAAGTTATAAGTTATCCTGTTAAACTTAAAGCTTAAGACTTAAAACCTAAAACTTAAAACTTAGAAATTTTTATGTCAACAACAGCGATACCAACAAATACCAAGTGGTGGAACGGGGGAAGAAGCCCCTTCAATGCCAGTTATGGTAAAGTGATGATGTGGTACTTTTTGATGAGCGATGCGTTCACCTTTGGCGCCTTCCTTATCAGCTACGGTACCATCCGTTTCAGTGTTAACAGCTGGGCCGATCCAAACCAGGTATTTAATTCATTCCCGGGCTTTGGTCACCAGAACCTGCCCCTGGCCTTTGTTAGTTTAATGACCTTTATCCTGATCTTCAGTTCGGTTACCATGGTACTGGCTGTTCACGAAGGCCATAAAATGAACAGGAAGGGCGTAGAGAAATATATGATACTGACCATCCTGGGCGGACTTGCGTTCCTGGGTTGCCAGGCATGGGAATGGACGCACTTGCTCACCGGTGAACATATTGCCATGCTCAATGACGGAAGCCTTTCCGTTGTACCTACTACCGTTAAAATGAACCCATGGGGTACACATGTACCGCATGAAGCCATAGCAGCAGCGCTGC
>DAOQRQ010000068.1:0-10385 GCA_035355815.1 Ferruginibacter sp.
CATCCAATCCACCGGAAATATCCGGTGAGCCCGACGGACCTGCATTTCCGCCGATCGACATCCCTCCATATATTTTTGCCAATACCGCTTTGTAGCCGGCTGGTGTTGCATATACCTTTTCCGGCGTGAAATCGTTCTGCGGGAGCAGATCCAGTTTCTTTGCACAGGAAGCAAACAGGACTGCTACCAGCACCATTGTTCCTGAATATCTTACTAAATTATTTTTCATATAGAATCAATTTATTTTATTGGTTAAAATCAAAAATCAAGGTTTGCTGATATAGAGAATACACGTGGACGAGGATAGATATTATTATCGGATCCGGTTCCTGAATTCTCCGGGTCAAGGCCCTTGTATTTCGTGATCACGAATACATTCTGAACGCTTGCACCCAACCGGAGCGTTGCCTTGTTATGAATGATTCTTCCAAAATTGTATCCCAGGTTAATATTGTCAAGGCGAAGGAAAGATGCATTCTGCATGTAATAGTCAGACAGATACTGTTGATTCCTGAATCCAGTATTCAGATAGTCTTTAGAGCCATTGGTAAGCAATGCCCCATTCTGAATTGCATTGAGAACGCCTGTTCTGGATGCATAGTTATTATAAAGGTAGTTGTTGTATGAACCATGTGCAGCCAGTCCTAACAGCCATTTTTTATATACCACCTGTGTGTTGATGCCAAAAAGCATTGGTGGTGTATTTGTTTTGGTATAATAGTAGCGATCATCGATCTGTCCATTTCTGTTCAGGTCTTCGTACAAACCTTCGATGGGCAATCCTGTATTCGGATCGTATACCTGCTGCCTGACATAAGCGGTATAAGGTGTGTAACCAACCTGGTGATAGAACAAGGTATTACCGGTACCCCCACTGATGTTACCGGCTTCATTACCAATAAACGTAGGATCCACAATTGACTGAAGTTTGGTAATCTTCATATCTTGAAAGGTCAGGTTAAACCCAAAATCCCATGTCAGGTCTTTTTTACGAACCGGTGTTGTATTAAGTGTGAACTCCACCCCGTTGTTCTCCATATTACCGATGTTACGCAGTAACTGGATGTCGAAGTTTTGTCCTGGAGCCTGACCTACACTAGCAAGAAGGTCTTTTGTTTTCTTCTTATAGAATTCAATCGAACCAGATATCCTGTTGTTGAGGAATCCGAAATCAATACCCAGGTTCTGGGTAGTAGTGGTTTCCCATTTCAGATCAGGGTAGTAAGGGCTTGGGCGATAGAAATAATAGAAGTTATTTCCGAATTGATACTGAGCAGTATTAGTACTCTGGCTGTAATTTGCCAGGTAACCATAATTACCAATTCCATCCTGCTGACCGGTAATACCCCAGCCGAGTCTCAGTTTTAATTCATTGATGAAACCAACTTTTTTCAGGAATTCATCTTTGAGTTTCCAGGCTGCAGCCACAGATGGAAAGTAACCAACACGATTGTCCTTAGAGAATCTTGAACTGGCGTCTCTTCTTAAAGTTGCCGTGATAAGGTATTTGTTGTTAAGCGCATAGTTAAGTCTTGCAAAGTAAGATTCGATCCTGTTTTCCTGCTTATCGGTTGCAAATGTTGGTGTAGATCCTGCGATCAATACGCCTGCCTGGCTGTAAGCTGCATAGTTATATACATCGGTTACGAAAGCCTGATATCCATGACCTGCCAGCACATCGAATTTACTTTTAATTCTTTTCAGTTCTTTTGAATAAGACAAAGACACTTCATAAATAGTGTTTTGTTTTTTCTGTTTGTACTGTACATACCGTCCACCGGTACTTTGATTGGTAACCAGTATCGAGTCGATATTATCGTTTCCATTCTGCGTAGTTGCATCTATACCGATATTGGCAAGAATATGCAGGTCTGGTAACCAATGAAGTTTATAATCCAGCTGAACGTTACCTATGATCCGGTTGATCGTTTCTATATTGCTGCGGAATTTGAGCAGGCTTAACGGATTCGGGTTTGAAGCGTTTCCATTATTACCCTGCGGTTTACCATTACCATCCAGCCATTCAAAGTATCCTCCGTATTTATTATTCGCATTTACTTCCTGTGTCGGATCGAACGAGGCAGCTGCTCCGACCGCATCGCCATTTGCGTGGTTGTATTTTGTATTGGCATATTTCACATTCACATTCACTGCGAGGTGATCCTTTAATAATTTAGGAGCAAGGTTAAGCCCTACAGTAGCCCTGTTGAATTTATCTGTAAGAACAATCCCTTCCTGTGTCAGGTAACCAGCAGAAAGTCGGAATGGAAGAACATTTTTGATCGACCCGGAGGCACTGATATTGTTGTCCCAACCAAAAGCTGACTGGTAGATCAGGTCCTGCCAATCGGTATTGGCCTTACCAAGCAATTTCTTATAGCCATCGCTGCCCGTTTTAGCTGCATCCGCATTTACAATGCTGCGGATTTCATCGCCGCTGAACACATCTATCTTTTTAGCTACGGTGCTTAATGAAAGCGTTGTATTATAATTGAATTTTATTTTACCGCTTGTTCCTTTCTTGGTGGTAATGATCAATACACCATTGGTCGCTCTTGATCCATACAGCGCCGTTGCAGAAGCATCTTTCAAAACCGTCATTGACTCGATATCATTCGGGTTAATGCTGTTGAGGAGGTTTCCGCCTCCATTGATGCTGTTACCTTCTACCGGCACACCATCAATGACGATCAACGGATCATTACTCGCATTCAACGAAGAGGTTCCGCGGATACGTATCCGGCTGCCACCTCCCGGCGTTCCACCCCCGCTGGTCAATTGCAGACCAGCAACCTTGCCTTGCAATAACTGCTCAGCTGAAGGGATAAAACCTTTTTGAAAATCTTTGCTGGAAATGGATGTTACGGCTCCGGTCAGATCGCCTTTGCGTTTTGTACCATAAGCAACCACCACCACTTCGTTGAGTTGCTGGTTAACCTGTGAAAGACTTACATCAACAGAGGATCTTCCGTTAACCTGCACTTCAAAATTTGCAAAGCCAATAGAAGTGAATACCAGTGTTGCAGTGGAGGGTGCATTGATCTTGAATGTTCCATCAGCTGCTGTCTGGGCAGCTGTGTTTGTTCCTTTAACGGTTATCGTTACACCAGGAACTGGTGAACCATCTTTTGAATCCGTTACCTTACCAGAAACTACATTCTGTGCAAATGCAGCAGCAGGAAACAGCAATAGAAAAAGAGGAAAGGAAAAAATGCAGAAAAATAGTCTGATACTTTTTCTCATAAAACAAGCGTTTCGTTTTTAAAAATTTGCAATCTGAATTTACTTTGCGTAAATTCTACACACTTGAAATGTGTAAAACTTACACAAAGTAAAGTTTTTTTTGTTAATACCAATTTTTTGTTAATTATTTTTTTTAGAAACCCCCGATTCCTTAAACCCTTACGGGCCGGGGAATAGCCGTTTTCCGGAATTTACCGGGTGACCTTGCCGGAAGAGGTTTTAGAAGTCTATCCCCACCCATTTTTTCTTTTTCTTGGCGTACTTGTCAAAGTTGAACTTGTACAGTTTGCCGGGCCGGTGGGGCACATCCTGTTCCATTTCATCGATATCGATCAGGAAATCCATGGCAAAGAATTTCTTCCTGAAATTCCGCCTGTCCATTTTTGTGTCCAGGATGGCTTCGTATAAATTCTGAAGGTCCCTTAATGAGAATTTCTTGGGAAGCAGGTTAAATCCGAGCGGATGTTCCTGTATCCTTTTCTGCAGCCACCGGTAGCAGGCTTCAAAGATCTCCTGGTGATCGAAAGCGAGGTTGGCCACATTCTGAACATCGTGCCAGTGCAATTCATTATCTAATATTTTCAGTTTATGGTGCTGCACGTTAATCAATGAGCAATAAGCCACGGTAACCACCCGGCCAGCCGGGTGACGGCTGACAGAACCAAACGTATGAACCTGTTCAAGGTAGACATCATCAAGGCCGGTTCTTTCTTTCAGTATACGGTAGGCGGCATCATGAATATCTTCTTTTGCAGCAACCAGGTCTCCCAGCAAGGACCACAGCCCCTGGTATTTTTTCAGGTCACTCCTGATGAGCAGCACTTTCAGTTTATTTTCATCGAACCCGAAGATCACACAGTCAACAGACAAAGCGATGCGGTTGCTTCCCTGCACTTCTGTTTGTATGGCCTGAAGAGTTTTGATATTGGCTGCCGGGTTGCCATTTGTTGCTGATGCCATAGTCTTATATTTTATTTCGCTTGATTATTATTTAATGAATTTGATAAAATGTCCCTTGCCGTTTTGTATCAGCCGCAGGAAATAACATCCCCCGGCAATGGTAGTAAACTGCCCGGCCAACGATATCCGGTATTGCCCGGCTGTTTGCGAGGCACTGAAAACTGTTTTTATACGTTGCCCGAATGAATTGAACAATAAAATCGTAACCTCGCCCGAACCGGGAACGATATAGTCCAATGAAGGACTTTCATTAACCGGGTCTGGAGATATTTTAAGACCAAATCCATTCCTGATATTCGTTACCTGGCTGTTGAAAGTACTAACGGTGAATTGCCCTGTAGTATAATTATTGATCGGGGTATTTGAACAGTTCACCGTTACCCGCCAGTCGTAGGTTACACCGGCGTTGAGATTAGATACAAGGATAGAACCCGTGCTTATTGAAGTTGCCGCATTGGTCCAGACAGATGAGGCAGCAGGCTTGTAATCTATAGTATAAAAATTACCTGCACTTGTTGCCCAGTTTAAAACAGCCGAAGTGGTTGTTATACCCGTAACATTTAAACCGGTTGGTGCCGGTGGAGTGGCAGTAACCACAACGGTAATAGCTGCCCGCTGGCTCTCACCACAACTTTGCGTTTGGCTAACATAGTAGGTTGTACTTCCTGCGGTGCCGGTAGATGGAGTCGGGGCAGTGGCAGTTCCGGTTCCTCCCGTTCCAGTGGTATACCATAACAGGTTTGTACCCCCGGCCGAAAGTGGTAATGCAGTTGAGTTACGGCAGTAAGTAACCGGGCTGGTAACCGTTGGAGGAGCCGTAGTGGCTGTTACGTTAACCACAATGGCAAAACGTGGACTTTCGCATCCAACGGTTTGGCTTACATAATATGTTGTACTTCCTGCTGCAGCTGTTGAAGGAGTTGGTGCCGTTGCACTTCCTGTTCCGCCTGTTGCAGTGGTATACCAAAGAAGGTTTGTGCCCGTAGCAGTTAAAGGAACAGCAGTTGCTCCCAGGCAATAGCTTACCGGGGTAACCGCAGTGGGCGCTGCAGTAACACAAGCGGGTACGCTAACATAAATATGATATTCGCCCGGCTGCAGGCTGATGGTTTGTGTTGCAGCTGTTACTGAAAAATTTGTTCCGGTTGCACCATTGATGCCGGTACCGGTACCATTACTGATATAATTTATCCAGCTGCCGGTTGATTGGAAAGTAACCGACCTGGATTGAGTTACTACATCAAGATTGGCAACTACGGTAACTTTTAAACCACTGCTGTTTGGATCGGCGATCTGGAATAATTTATACAAACCTCCTCCATTATTGAAATCGTACGTGAACGAAGTGTTGTTGAAAATGGCAGGGTTATTCAACCGCAGGTCAATGATGCTTTTATAGGTATTGTACAGGTGTACCCTGTCCGTCATGGTCATGTATTCCCAATGCGGAGGTTTGTTGGCAACATTTGAACCGCCAAAGGTCAATGGGATATCGTATCCTCTTTCTTCAAACTGCCATATCATTTTAGGTCCCGGCACGGTAAAGAATACCGCTGCCGCCGCTTCTTCTCTTGCCAACGCAGTTGAAAGTGTTTTTACATTATAACTTCCGGATGAGTTACCAAAAGTTAAATTCTTATACATCGTCCGTTCTTCATCATGGCTTTCCATATAACCTACTTCGGCCGGGTTATTAAAAGCTCTTTTGGGATCACTGTAAACTACCGGTGAAATATCCGAATTGGAAGGATACCCCATGGTACACTGGTTATAAGTAAAATTGTTATTGCCCCAAAGCATAAATCCATGCGCCGCATATTCCTGTTCTTCCTGGCAGGGAAGTGTACCAAGGAATTCCAATATCATATAAGTGCCCGGGTTTGCCGGAACAGTTCCATCATAATACCGTTTCAGGTTTGCTACCCGGCTGGCGTCATAATTTTCAATAGTGGTGGTATTGCTCGGCGTTTGTGTAAATCCTTTTGCCAGGTCGAACCGGAAGCCATCCACTTTATACTCGGCCAGCCAATGACTCAAAGAACGCTGCACCAGGTATTGCGTGGCTGCAGATGTATGATTAAAGTCGTTAAAGAATGCATACGCATGCGGCGCTGTTGTATTTAACCAGGGATTGTTTGCGGCTGGCCGGTTGTTAACGGGGTCCCAGTACATTTTTGCCTGGGGTGCATTGCCCGTGCAATGATTATATACCACGTCCAGTATAACCGCAATACCGTTCTGGTGGCATTTATCAATAAATTCCTTCAATTTATTTTTTGTACCGTAATACTTATCCGGTGCAAAATAAAATGAAGGGTTGTATCCCCAGCTTTCGTTGCCATCAAACTCATTGATGGGCATCAGTTCAATGGCATTGATGCCGATGTTTTTTAAATAGGCCAACGAGTCGATGAGTGATTGATAACTGTGCTGTGCGGTAAAATCACGTATCAGCAATTCATAAACGATAAGATTTCGCTTATCCGGTTTTATAAAGTTATTCACCTGCCAGTTGTATTGTGGTTCAGCCGTTTGCAGTACACTCACGATACCTGTGGTTAAGCCGGCTGGATAAGGCTTAAGATTGGGATAGGTTACCGCATCAATAAACCCATCGTTGTCGGGGTCAAGCACTTTTTGCGCATATGGGTCCGCCGTTTTGATATTGTTGTCGATGAGATACTGGTAAGCGTATTCTGTACCCGGGGTAAGGCCGTTAATGGTGAGCCAGAAATAATTACCATCGGAAGTCTTATTCATCTGGTTTGAACACAGAACCGCCCAGTTTGAAAAATCCCCGATCACCACCACATTGTTTTTGGTAGGTGCATACAATACCAATGTAACGGAGGTGTTGCCCGGAAGATAGTTGATCCCTTCCTGAACACCCGCCGGCAAAGGCGCTACCGTAGTAGTTGGCGGAATATAAAAACTGAATGAATCTTTTACAGTAACCGATCCATTATTGCCTTCTAAAAAAACCTGTTGGGCGCAGGCTGTAGCAATAACAGGGTTGGCAGAAATGGTACTGGCATTTGTTGCCGTTTGAATGGTATTGCCGTTTAATTTTAAGGTCAGGTTTGAGTTAACAGATGCAACGCCGGTGATACTTATGCTTCCGCCTACATTCACATTAATGGGTTCTATCCAGGGAATATACCTTGGTTCAAAAGGAGGAAGATTTATCCGCACGCCATATTCGCTGCTGCCATATACCGGGTTATACATATCGCTTCCATCGGAATTAACCTGCTTTAAACTTCCGCTTGCATTTCTGAAGATGACACAGACCTTTTTTATTGTTTCCCCTGCAGGAACTGCAAAAAAAGTACGGATATTATTGATCGTGTATTGGTATCTATTACTTCCCAGCGGCGTTGCTTTGGCTGCCGGATCAGCAGTACCCCAGGTGAACTTAACATAACGCCAGTCTGTAGGGCCCGTGCTTAAACTGGTGATCAGACCTACGTGTACATATACATTACTGGAATTCCCTCCTTCAAAATTCAAAAGCCCCTGATTGCCTTTATTACAATCAACCGTCATAACCAGGGTTGAATTATCTACCGGGAATTCGGGTGTCCAGCTTAGTAATCGTTGCGCCGGCAATGTATGGGCAATAGAAAATACAGCAAGTAGAAGGAAGATCTTTTTCAAGTGCAATCGTTTTAATGTGTAAAATAAACACATTATTTTTAGAATTGCAAAATAATTCAATGACGGGTACAAAGACCCCTGGTTTTGTTTAAATATGAAACGTGGTTCCGGGAATACTATTTCAACAGTTCAAATACAACGCTGTCGTATGATTCCAGAGAGAGATCAGCCAGTTGAGTTGTATTGCCGGTGAGTATATTTCTTACCCTGGAAAACCCACCTGTTCTTTCGGCAAACCTTTTCATAATAACATTCTTCTTTTCCTTTGCAGTATTCATGATCACCATGATGGTCTGCTTATCGTTATACCGGAAATATACATACACCCCGTCCTGGGGCAGGAATTGCATCATTTTTCCTGTTGTAAGCGCCGATGAATTTTTACGATAGTTTGCGAGCCGTGAAATGTGGTTCCATATCTCTCTTTCCTTATCCGTTCGCCCGGCATCGGTAAATTTATTTGCCGGGTCTGAAGTCCACCCTCCGGGAAAGTCCTGGCGTACAAACCCGTCGTTCGGACTGGTAACTCCCGTCATTCCTATTTCACCGCCATAATAGAACTGTGGAATGCCGCGGCAGGTAAGTAACCAATTGATCGACGTTTTATATTTCACTGTATTCTCTCCTATCACCGAATAGAAACGGGAAATATCGTGGTTGTCTAAAAAAATAACATTCCGCATCGGGTCTTTATACACAAAATCCTGCGCAAGCACCGTATATAGTTTATTCACTCCATCGGTCCATCCAAAATCCTTTGTCATAGCGTCGGTAATACTCCAAAGGGTTTGAAAATCGGTTGGCGCCTGCAGGTTACTTTTAAACGGAGTGTTATAATTATTCTGTACAAAATAACTCTGGTTGATCACCCCATGCACCCAGGTCTCTCCAAACAAGGTGATCTTTGGGAACTCGGCTTCCAGGGCTTTATTGCAGCGGTTCATAAATTCCAGGTCGTTATAGGCATAGGTATCAATACGCCATCCGTCGATACCGAATTCTTCCACTGTCCACAAAGCATGTTCAATTAAAAAATTCGCAACAAAGGGATTGTGTTGGTTCAGGTCGGGCATCATTTTAGTGAACCAGCCATCGGCCATTATCTTTTTTTCCATGCTGCTTCCATACGGATCAAACAAGGTCTGGTCTTTATAGCTTGTGTTGGTATACTCCGGCCATTGGTGCAGCCAATCTTTCATGGGCGGGTCCTGCACAGTAAAATGATACAGGCCAACATGATTGTAAACAGCATCCTGGATCATTTTCATTCCTTTCGCATGCGTGGCGTCGATCAGTTCCTGGTAAGCTTTATCGCCACCCAACCGGGGATCCACTTTATAATGATCGGTAAATGCATAGCCGTGTTCAGTACGGTCGGGCATATCATTCTCCAGAACAGGATTAAGCCACAGCGTGGTAACCCCCAGCGATTGAAGGTAATCAAGATGGTTTTGTATCCCTTTCAGATCGCCGCCATGCCTGTTATACACCGTATCCCTTTTTAAACTCTGGTCTTTCATCCCGGGGATACGATCATTGCTTTCATCTCCGTTGCTGAAACGATCGGGCATGATGAGGTACATAAAATCTTTTGATGTAACGCCCATTGCATAAGAAGATCCATTGCCTGCCCGGCGGGGTTTTAATTCATATTGAAAATTGATGTTCTTTACAAATGGGAAACTGATCTTGCCCGGTTTGGCTGCTGCATCAATTACCAGGTCAAGAAAAACATAATTAGGATTTTCTACCCGGTTGATCTTAACAAGACTAACCCCTGCAGCCAGCTTCATTCCTGCCGGTCCCATTTTGATCATGGGAAAATGATCGGCGATGTTATCTCCATGCACCATCACCTGCACTTTATTCCATTTCATGCCTGTCCACCAGTGAGTGGGGTAACATTTGTAACCCGGCTGTGAAAATGCAGCGCTACAGAAAAGGATAGTTAAAAGTAAACACGTTGTTTTTTTCATCTCTAGTCTTTTTCTTTGATAAAGAAGTAACAGATAAGGGCTGCGATGATCATCAGCACACCACCGATCTGTACAGCAGCAAGGCGGTCGTTGTTGAGTACATTTTTCATGATCCATCCAAAACCAAGCGAAGCAATGATCTCCGGTAATACGATGAAGAAATTAAAGATGCCCATATAAACGCCGATCTTATTTTCGGGCAATACCCCGCTAAGCATGGCATAGGGCATCGACAGAATACTTGCCCAGGCGATACCTACCCCGGTCATACAACCATAGAGCATATATTTATTCTCAACAAATGCCACACTTATTAAACCTATTGCGCCGCATAGCAAGCAAACACTGTGAGTGAGTTTCCGGCCAAGTTGTTTTGCTATGCCAGGTAAGACGAAGGCAAATAAAAATGTAACCACATTATAGAAAGCCAATGTAAGTCCTCCAAAATTTGTTCCCTGCCCATACAAAGGATCTGTTTCACTTGTAGCATGAAATATATTTCTTGCTACAGCGGCATTGTAAAAAAACCACATTAAAAATAACCCAGGC
>DAOQRQ010000069.1:0-10378 GCA_035355815.1 Ferruginibacter sp.
CACCAGTTGCTGCGGCATTGAATATATGGCCGTTGCGGGTGCCAAATACGACTTTTCAAGATTCGGATTTGAAGTGGCCCGTGCCTCACCCCGCCAGGCCGATGTGATCATCATTGCCGGCACCATTGTAAATAAGATGGGCCCGGTATTGAAAAGATTATACGACCAGATGGCCGACCCCAAATACGTGATCGCCATGGGTGCATGCGCCATCAGCGGCGGACCGTTCTTTTACAACACCTATTCAGTAGTGAAGGGGGCCGATCATATCATACCCGTAGATGTGTATGTGGCCGGTTGTCCGCCAAGACCCGAAGCACTGTTACATGCATTGATAAGTTTACAGGAAAAGATAAAGGCCGGAATGACAAGAGAACAAATAAAGTCAGGTATATAATATTGTATGAATAACGAGGAACTGAAAACCAAAATAACCGAACTGCTTCCTGCCGCCACATTTGATGAAAGCGGCGAATGGCTCAATATAAATGTTGAGGCTGCTGATTGGTTATCGTTTGCAGGAAAACTCCGCAATGATGATTCCTTATTCTTCGACTATCTTTTTTGCCTTACCTGTATCGACTGGAAGACACATCTTACCATGGTATATCATCTCAGTTCTACAAGGTATCGCCACAATATTGTCATCAGGTCAAAACTGGATGCCGGTAAACCTGAGATCGAATCAGTAAGCCATACCTGGAAGACGGCAGAGTTTCATGAACGGGAAGTGTATGAAATGTTTGGCGTTAACTTCTTAAATCATCCCGACCTCCGGTTATTGATATTGCCCGATGGATGGGAAGGAAAGAACCCGATGCGTAAAGATTTTGAAGACCCGGTGAATATGATAAAACTGTAGCCCCCATCTCCGCCAGCTGGCGGAGTGTAAGGCAAGAGCTTTGGAACTTCGGAAGAAAAAGAATTAAGAACATAATTTCAATAATAAAACAAAATCAGTCCTCCGCCCGCTGGCGGAGATAGGGGCATGTTTGAAGAAATAGGCACAACCACCGAAGGTGATCTTATCATCAATGTAGGACCCCAGCATCCTGCAACACATGGGGTATTGCACCTGGTGATCACGTTGAATGGCGAGACCATTAAAAAGGTAGAACCTCATCTCGGCTACATTCACCGGTCTATTGAAAAAATGTGTGAAAGCCTTACTTACCGGCAGTTCATTTATGTTACCAGCCGTATGGATTATCTCTCGGCTCATATCAATAACCAGGCCTGCGCCCTGTGCGTGGAAAAAGGAATGCAGATAGAAGTACCCGTGCGGGCACAGGTGATACGTACCATCATGGCCGAACTCACCAGGATAGCCTCGCATGAATTATGGTGGGGGGCGATGGCGATGGACATTGGTGCATTCACACCTTTCTTTCATGCCTTCCGGGAAAGAGAGAAGATCAATGATATCATGGAAGAAACATGTGGTGCAAGATTAACCATGAATTATATGGTGCCCGGGGGCGTGATGCAGGAATTGCATCCTGACTTTCAAAAGAAAGTAAAGGAATTCATCACGCTGTTTAAGTTAAAGATCCATGAGTACGATGAACTGGTAACGGGCAACATCATATTCAGGAACCGTATGAAAGATGTTGGCTTTTTATCAAAAGAAGATGCCATCTCTTATGGATGCAGTGGTCCGGCTGCTAGAGGAAGCGGAGTGAGTTGCGACATACGCAAGCTGTATCCTTATGATGCATACGGTAAAGTACAGTTTGATGAAGTGACCGAAACTGCCGGTGATTCTTTAGCCCGGTACATGGTGCGGATAAAAGAGATGCACCAGTCCATTCACATCATTGAACAGTTGATCGATAATATTCCGGAAGGCGATTTCCAGGCCAAGACAAAAGCTGTGTTGAAATTACCGAAGGGAGAATTTTATACAAGGGTGGAAACAGCCAGGGGAGAACTGGGCGTATATATAGTAAGTGAAGGTGCAACAATACCCTACCGGATCAAATTCCGCTCGCCGGGATTTTCTAATCTCTCTGCCCTGGATCATATGGCAAGAGGAAGTAAGCTGGGCGACCTGGTGGCGATGATGGGAACGCTGGACCTGGTGATACCGGATATTGACAGGTAGAACACCCCTATCTCCTAACAGGAGATGAAGCGGGGGACCGGTGCAAAGATCGATTGAAAAGTAACTTGAAATAATAATAAAACGCAATAAACTCCCCTTTAGGGGATGGGGCATGTGGAGTTTAACTAACATAACAAACATCATTCACGACTGGCTGTATCAAACATTCAGTGCCACTTGGGCATTGATCTTTGAAATGGTTATTGCCGGCGTTGCTGTGATCGGTTTGTTTGCTTTATTGGGATTGATACTGGTGATCATGGAAAGAAAGGTATCTGCATGGATGCAGATACGGCTTGGACCAAACCGGGTTGGACCGAAAGGATTATTACAATCATTGGCAGACACATTGAAGTTATTGGTGAAAGAAGGATTAACGCCGGGTGGTGCAGATAAATTTTTATTCAACCTGGCACCCATCGTTGCAATGGTTGTTGCCATGCTGTTGATGGCGCCGATCGCTTTTGCAAAAGATTTTCAGCTGTGGGACCTGAATATCGGCGTGCTGTATGTGTCGGCTGTTTCTTCCATCATGGTCATCAGTATTTTAATGGCCGGGTGGGCAAGTAATAATAAGTATTCATTGATGGGGGCCATGCGAAGCGGTGCACAGATCGTGAGTTATGAATTGTCGGCAGGATTGTCCATTCTCAGCATCGTTGTATTGACCGGCAGTTTAAACATTTCCGACATCATCTATTCCCAGGCCGATGGCTGGTGGATATTCAAAGGACATATCCCGGTGATCATCTCCTTTGTGATCTTCATCATTGCGGTAACAGCCGAAACCAACCGGGCACCTTTCGACCTGGCCGAAGCAGAATCGGAATTGACAGCTGGTTTTCATACGGAATATTCAGGAATGAAATTCGCCCTGTTCTTTCTGGCGGAGTATGTGAATGTGTTTATCGTGTGTGCCATCGGTGCTACCTTGTTCTTAGGAGGATGGATGCCGTTTCACATCGGCAGCTGGGAAGGATTTAATCATGTAATGGATTATATCCCATCAAGCATATGGTTCTTTGGAAAAACATTCTTTCTCATCTTCGTGATCATGTGGTTCCGGTGGACATTTCCCCGTTTGCGCATTGACCAGTTGTTGAATTTAGAGTGGAAGTACCTGTTGCCGATAAGCATGTTCAATTTATTATTGGTAACAGCGATGGCGATATTGGGCTGGCATTTTTAGCCCCTATCCCCTAATGGGGAAAATGGAGGAAGTTATAGCGGAGATTTTTTTACAGAAATACAGAGTAGAAATGAAAATTTGTTCATAAAAAATAATCAAATCCCCCTTTAGGGGATAGGGGTATGTTCATAACAAAATACATAAAAGAAGTTTTCAGCGGAGTGAAGTCGCTGCTGGTGGGTATGCGGCGTACCGGTTATTATTTTACGCACCACAAAGAGATCATCACCCAGGAGTATCCTGATAACAGGGATACCTTAAAATTACCTGAACGTTTCAAGGGTGAGGTAGTGATGCCGCATGATGAAAATAATGAACATCGATGTACGGGTTGCACCGCCTGTGAACTTGCTTGCCCGAATGGTACCATTAAAGTGGTAACCAAATTCGACATTACACCCGATGGGAAAAAGAAAAAAGCGATTGATAAACTGGTATATCATTTAGAGCTCTGCACCATGTGCAATCTCTGTATCATCGCCTGTCCTTCTGATGCGATCGTGATGGCACAGACCTTTGAACACAGTGTTTTCGACAGGGCGGAGCTAACCAAAATATTAAATAACCCGGGATCTAAAATTATGGATGGAGTAGAATAGGGTTTGTAGTTTGAGGTTTGTGGTTTGAGGTTGATGGTTGCCGGCGTCCTGGGTGGTTGGGAAGGATCTGTTGAAGGAATAATAAAACTGAAATGAAATAATATAGCGAAACGGTCAAAAGAAAATGTCAGGATCAACAGTCATATTTTATTTGCTTGCCGCACTTACCCTGGTGAGTGGCTTGCTGGCTGTTACCACCCGCATGATCTTCCGGGCAGCGGTCTACTTATTGTTTTCCCTGATCGGTATTGCCGGACTTTACTTCTGGTTGCAGTATGAATTCATTGCGGCGGTGCAGATCGTGGTATATGTAGGAGGCATTGTGGTGCTCATCATCTTTTCCATTTTTCTTACCCAACAGGCGGGCGACGAATTGCCCAGGCAGAAAATGGGAAGACAACTGTTCTCTGCCCTGGCTGCTTTTTGCGGCCTGGCATTGGTGATGCTGCAGCTTTACAAGCACGACTTTATTAAAACCAAAAACCCCGCCATTGACCCAGGTGTTGCCAATATCGGTAGCCAGATGCTGGGTGTGGATGACGGCGGATATGCCCTGCCATTTGAAGTAGTGAGTATATTATTATTAGCGGCATTGATCGGCTGTATTGTGATCGCTTTAAAAAGTAAACCCGAAACAAAGTGATGGAACCCGGACTATATCATTTGCTATTCATCAGCGCTGCCCTGTTCTTCACCGGCGTGTTTGGTTTCTTTACAAGAAGAAACCTGGTGACCATGCTCATGAGTGTGGAATTGATATTGAACAGCGTGAACCTGAATTTCATTGCGTTCAACAAATACCTGTGGCCGGATAAGCTGGACGGGGTGTTCTTTACCATTTTTATCATCGCCATTGCAGCAGCAGAAGCAGCCGTTGCCATTGCGATCATCATAAACCTTTACCGCAGTCACCAATCCATTGATGTGGAGAATGCGGAAGATCTGAAATATTAGCCCCTATCCCCTAAAGGGGAAAATGCAGAAGATTGATGCGAAGATGGGTGCTGAGAATGAGGTTAGACCGATTTTAAATAGAAATAAAGAAATAAAATTATAAACGAAATCAAACCCCCTCTCTTTAAGGAGAGGGTTGGGGTGAGGTAAAATGCCCAACGCAACATACATAGCACTGATCCCTTTACTGCCACTCGCGGGCTTCATTATGCTTGGCCTGTTCGGCAGAAAGTATTTTAAGAACACATCCGGCCTCATTGGAACCACCTTGTTACTGATTTCAACCGTACTGGCATTATATACGGCCTATGGGTATTTTTTTGAGTATGGCAAAGTGGATGGGATTTATCAAAAACTCATTCCGGTAAAATATACCTGGCTGGAATTTTCCAAAGGCATTTCCATCGACATGGGCATCATCCTCGACCCCATTTCCGTGATGATGCTGGTGGTGGTAACTTTTGTTTCGCTGATGGTGCATATTTACAGCCTGGGTTATATGAAAGGCGAAGAACGTTTTCCAACCTATTATGCATTCCTGGGATTATTCACTTTCTCGATGCTGGGCCTGGTTGTTTCTTCCAATATTTTCCAGATATATATTTTCTGGGAACTGGTAGGCGTTTCATCTTTCCTGCTCATTGGATACTATTACGACAAGCCGAGTGCTGTTGCTGCCTGTAAAAAAGCGTTCATCGTAACCAGGTTTGCCGATGTTGGATTTTTGATCGGCATATTGATATTGTCATTCTATTCCGGTACACTGGATTTTAATACACTGGTTGAAAAACTCACTTCTCCAGAAACCAATGAATATAAAACCGCAGCCGCAGCTTCTTTTCTTGGTGTATCTGCTTTAACCTGGGGCCTGGTGCTGGTGTTCATTGGCGGCGCCGGTAAGAGCGCTATGTTTCCGTTGCATATCTGGTTACCCGATGCCATGGAAGGTCCAACACCTGTTTCAGCCTTGATACATGCGGCAACCATGGTAGTAGCCGGTGTTTTTTTAGTAGCAAGATTGTTCCCTGTGTTCGCTATCTCATCTCCCAATGCATTGGCCCTTGTTGGTTATGTAGGCGCTGTCTCTGCATTGATCGCTGCGGTGATCGCCTGCACACAAACAGATATAAAAAGAGTGCTGGCATATTCCACTATGAGCCAGATCGGGTATATGATGTTTGCTTTGGGTGTTTCAAAATACGGCGGAGAAGAAGGGCTGGGTTATACTGCATCTATGTTCCATCTCTTTACCCATGCCATGTTTAAAGCATTGTTGTTCCTCGGAGCCGGCGCCGTCATACATTTCATTCACAGCAACGAAATGAAAGACATGGGTGGGTTGAGAAAATATCTTCCCATCACGCATATCACGTTCTTAATTGCCTGCCTCGCCATTGCAGGGGTGCCGCCTTTTGCCGGTTTCTTCAGCAAGGAAGAAATTTTGCTGGCAGCCTATCAGCATAACCCAGCCATTTACTGGATCGCATTGATCACTTCGGGATTAACAGCTTTCTATATGTTCCGGCTTTACTTCAGCATTTTCTGGAGCAAGGACGCTTCTCCCTCTTCTCATGGAGAGGGTCGGGGTGAGGTCCATCACGGCGAAGGAGGATTTGCAATGATGACACCCTTGCTGTTATTAGCCATTGGTGCAGCCGCAGCCGGTTTTATTCCATTCGGCCACTTTGTGAGTTCAGATGGAACAAAACTGGAAACCGAATTTCACCTGCAATTCTCCATTGCTCCTGTTGCTATAGGACTTGCAGGTATTTTAATTGCCATGTGGATGTATAAAAAACAGAATGATAAACCCGATAAGATCGCTTCTTCACTCAGTGGCCTTTACAAAGCGGCTTATCATAAATTCTATATTGATGAGGTATACCTGTTCATCACGCAGAAAGTTATTTTCAATTTGATCGGAAGGCCGGCAGCCTGGTTTGATAAGAACGTGGTGGATGGACTGGTGAATTTAACGGGTAATACCACGGTGAAGATATCAGAAGGCATAAAAAGAATTCAATCAGGTAAAGTACAGCAATACGCCATTTATTTTTTGGCAGGTGTAATCGGACTGGCTTTGCTTTTTATTTATGTATGGAAATGATCTGGAAAATTATGAATAAAGAATGAGGAGTTATGAATGGGCGAATTCATGATTCTTAATTCTAAATTAATGAAATGAACTTACTATTATTGATATTAACACCCCTGGCTACAGCAGTACTGGTATTGCTGATGCGGAATGCCACACAGGTAAGATGGGTGTCATTCATCGGCGCCGCTGTTCAACTGGTGCTTGCTTTTGCCCTGTTTGCTGCATTCCGTAACGAGCGTATGGCCGGCAATGCAGAAGAAATGCTTTTCCAGGTGCAGTACAACTGGTTCCCTGCCTGGCATATCGGTTTTCATCTGGGCGTAGATGGCATTTCAATAGCAATGATACTTCTAACAGCCTTTGTTGTGATCGCCGGTGTACTTGTTTCCTGGAACGTGGAGAAGATGACAAAGGAATTTTATTTCCTGCTTATATTATTAAGTCTGGGTGCGTATGGTTTTTTCATTTCACTCGACCTGTTCATTTTATTCTTCTTCCTGGAGATCGCTGTTATTCCCAAATACCTCCTCATTGGTGTATGGGGAAGCGGTAAAAAGGAGTACAGTGCCAATAAACTTGCCCTGATGCTGATGGGCGGATCGGCCCTGGTACTGGTGGGTTTATTGGGCATCTATTTTAATGCGCCGGAAAGAACATTTGACCTGGTGACTCTTTCCCATAGTTTCATACCATACGAAGTGCAGCAAATATGTTTTCCTTTATTGTTTGTTGGCTTTGGCGTGTTCACCGCTTTGTTTCCATTTCATACCTGGGTGCCCGACGGTCACTCGTCTGCACCCACAGCCGGTTCCATGTTCCTCGCAGGTATTTCTATGAAACTGGGCGGTTATGGCTGCTTACGTGTTGCCACCTATTTATTGCACGATGCAGCAAAAGATTATTCAAACATCATTATCATCCTTTCTGTGATTGCCATTTTGTACGGCGCCTTCGCCACCATGATGCAGAAGGACCTGAAATACATCAACGCTTATTCATCGGTTAGTCATTGTGGTTTTGTTTTACTGGGCATCGGCATGATGACCCAAACATCCATGACCGGCGCCGTGATGCAGATGGTATCACATGGGTTAATGACGGCCCTCTTCTTCGCCGTTATCGGCATGATCTACCAACGTACACATACCCGGCAGGTGGATGAAATGGGTGGCTTATTAAAACGAATGCCCTTTATAGGTACGGTATTATTTATTGTTGGACTGTGTTCACTCGGCTTACCTGGCCTGAGTGGTTTTGTGGCTGAGATGACCGTGTTCATGGGTTCCTGGGAAAGGCCGGATACATTCAGCCGTATAGCAACCATATTGTCCTGTCTTTCATTGGTGGTTACGGCTGTTTATATTTTAAGGGCTATAACCAGAACAGCGATGGGGCCACTGAAAGAAGAGTTTAAGAATTTAACCGACGCCACCTGGAACGAAAAACTGGCTGCCATCATCCTGGTAGTGGGTATCCTTGCTGTAGGCACGGCGCCTTTCTGGCTCAACGACCTTATAAACCCGGCTACCGAACAGATACATAAAAATTTATTGATGATGAAGCCCATCGATTAAGTATGAATGAAATGCTGACGATAATGAAAAGTGAACTGCTGGTTACGGCCATCATATTCCTGCTGTTGTTCATAAAACTGGGCAGGGGCATGAAGAACGAATCCATGTTGTTGCTGATACAGGTATTGCTGCTGCTGAATTTTATAGCCGGATTTTTCTTCAACGCCGAAGGAACCCTGTTTGGCAGTATGTACGTGAACACAAACCTCATCGTTTTACAGAAGAATATCCTGAACCTGGGTGTATACCTTATTTCTTTATTGTTCAGCGGCTGGCTTAAACGATCGGAACACATGCCGGAATTTTTTATCCTGCTGCTTTCTGCCTTGCTGGGCATGTTCTTCCTCATCTCCAGCGGTAATTTGCTGATGTTCTTTTTAGCGCTTGAACTTTCCACTATCCCTGTTGCGGCCATGGCCAATTTCGACCTGGATAAAAAACGTTCTTCCGAAGCAGCTATGAAAATGATCCTGTCTTCGGCGTTCTCTTCCGGCATCTTGCTTTTTGGTATTTCGCTTATGTATGGGGCAACGGGCACCATCAGTTTTTCTGAATTGTCGCAACAACTTAACGGAACCCCGTTGCAGGTACTGGCTTTTGTATTTCTTTTTGCGGCCTTCGCTTTTAAATTATCCATCGTACCGTTTCACTTATGGACAGCCGACGTGTACGAAGGTTCACCCATGGCCACTACATCTTTCCTGTCGGTGGTATCAAAAGGCGCCGTGGCTTTTATTTTTATCTCTGCCTTGTACAAAGTGTTTCAGCCCATGCAGTCCATGTGGTACAATATGGTGATGATATTATCCATTGCCACCATGATCATTGGAAACCTGTTTGCATTGCGGCAGCAGAATATCAAACGCTTCCTGGCATTTTCTTCCATTGCACAGGTTGGTTTTATACTGGTGGGCATCAGCGCCGGTTCCAAAGAAGGATTGACATCGGTGGTTTATTTTATACTCATCTATATCTTTTCAAACCTGGCGGCTTTTGGAGTGGCTTCCGCCATCGAATCGCAAACCGGTAAGGAAAATATCAACGACTATAAAGGACTCTATCAAACCAATCCTTTCCTGAGCTGGTTGCTGGCCCTGGCCTTGTTCTCTCTGGCAGGCATTCCGCCAACAGCCGGTTTCTTTGGAAAACTGTTCTTACTTACTGCCGGCGCATCCAATGGTAGTTATTTCTTTATAACCATTGCGGCGCTCAATATGATCATCTCCCTGTATTATTACCTGCGGGTGATACGGGCCGTATTCATGGAAAAGAATGAACAGCCAATAGCAAAAGTACATGTCGATCTTTCTGCCAAACTGGGACTGGTCATTTGTGCAGCAGGTATTGTGCTGGTTGGATTGCTGAGCTGGATATACGATTACATAGAAAAACTGGTTTAGAGGTTTAGGAGTTTCGGGGTTTAATATATAGGCCTCATTCTCTCAACTCCTAAACCCCTAACCCCCTAAACTATTATATGGCAATAAATAAAAACCACGAATTTGAAGAACTGGATGGCGTTAAATGCGGCATCGTGGAAAAGAATGTGTCGCCGGAAAGAGTGGAATTCTTAAAAAAGATACTGGAGTACAATCGCTTTACTGTAGTGGTTGTTCCGTCACCGCCTCCTAAAGCAGCTCCCGCACCCGTGGCAAAACAAGTAGCAGAAGGAGAAGCAGCTCCACCGCCGCCTCCTGAACCAGTACCTGAGGCTCCTAAAACATTTACTGTTGGCGTTACCGATTACACGTTCAATACCATCAATGCCATTTATGGCAGACTGCTAAAAGCCCCCGGCGGGCACGTGGTTACCATGGCTTACTGGCAGCAGAAGGAGAATGTGAGTCATGACGAGATCCC
>DAOQRQ010000070.1:0-10362 GCA_035355815.1 Ferruginibacter sp.
AAAAAAATTGTTGCTTATTTAACAACAACAATGTACATTTATCCCAGTTTTCATAGGGTACGGATTAAAAACGGGCCAGGGTTTCTACCCCGGCCCAATTTTTTTAACAGGTATCCCATTCCTCCCCAGCTATCTTTTTACCAGTTTTCAGGTTCGATCTTTTTGAATGAATAGCCTTGCTCAGAAAAATACTTCAGCACTTTCGGTAAACAATAACTCATTCGTTCATTTGCCTTCTCACTGTCGTGAAAAACAATTATAGAACCACTATGGGCATTACTGATAACGTTCTCACAACATTGTTGAGGCGACAGGCCGGCATCAAAATCGCCGCTTAAAACGCTCCACATTATTACACGAAATGGCTGCTTCAGTTGTGCAAGTTCCTGCTGCTGCTTTCTGGTGATCCGCCCATAGGGAGGCCTGAAAAGATCCGAACCGATGTATTCACTGGCCTGCAACACATCCGCAATATAATCCCCAGCCCCTGTCTTCCAGCCGTTCAGGTGGTTATGGGTATGATTACCAACAGCATGGCCCCTGGCCAGGATATCTGCGTAAACAGAAGGGTTTTCAGCCACATTTCTGCCTATACAGAAAAAAGTGGCCCTGGCCCCGTATTTGTCCAGTTCTTCCAGCACAAAGGGGGTAATCGAAGGATGGGGGCCATCGTCAAATGTTAAGTATATGTTTTTTTCGGTACAGGGCACCTCCCAGACGCTTCTGCCGAACAATTTTCTGACCCATTTGGGCGTTTTGGCAAGGTAAAACATAGGGCAAATTAATTTTTTATACCGATTTAAACCTTTTTCACCTCATACAGTCTTAAGACAACTAAAAATTAATCATTATGAAAATTAAACAGCTTTTACCCGTTTTTGCGGCAATTACGCTGGCCATTGGCTTCAATTCCTGTAAAAAAGCCGACAATTCATCTAGCGATGAAATAGAAACCACCTTTGAACTTAGTGGCGACCAGGCGATCGCCGACAACCTTTCTGAAGATGCAAACGACATGTTCATGCAGGTTGCTGTAGAACAAAACGTAGCCGGCGGCAATTTTGCCCCAGGCACCGGCGGAACCGTAGATAATTTCATTCCCTGTGCTACCGTAACCGTAACCCCACAAACCGGTTTTCCTAAAACGATCGTTATCGATTTCGGAACCGCTTGTACGTTTAATGGTGTAACCCGCAGCGGCAAGATCAATATCGTGATCACTGACTCTGTAAGGAAGCCCGGCAGCCAGGCAACCATGACATTTGATAATTACCATGTTAATCTTTATAAAGTTGAAGGAAATATTGTGTGGACAAATACAAGCACCCCTGGTACAAGAAGCTGGACAAGGGTAACCACAAATGGTAAGATCACTGCTCCTAATGGAAACTACTGGCTGCACTCAGGAACCAAAGCTGTTACGCAAGTTGCAGGAGTATCTACTCCTACCTGGCTAGACGACGAGTTCTCAATCACCGGCAACCATACCGTAACCAATTCGGCTGGAAGAACAAGGACCGGAACAATCCTTAATGCTCTGCATAAGGCAACAATCTGCCCAAACATCGACCAGGGTAAATTAAAAATAGAAGGTCCTAACCATTATGCGATCATTGATTTTGGTAACGGTACCTGCGACAACCTGGCTACCATCTCTATTGATGGCCGTCCGCCAAGAACAATTATTCTCCGTTAATTTGGTTTTTCAATACATCGAACCGTCCTGCCTCAAAGCGGGACGGTTTTTTAGTGCCCCAACTCAACTTATATTTGCAGCCTATGAGTAAAGTAAGAGTAAGGTTTGCTCCAAGCCCAACCGGGGGATTGCACTTAGGAGGCGTACGCACTGTTTTATACAACTACCTGTTTGCAAAGCAGCATGGCGGGGATTTTATTGTGCGGATAGAAGACACCGATCAAACCCGGTTTGTACCCGGTGCCGAGGAATATATCTTCAACTGTCTTAACTGGTGCGGATTGGAACCCGACGAAAGTGTTTTGCACGGAGGCCCTTACGGCCCCTACCGGCAAAGCGAAAGAAAAGAAAGTTATCGCCAGTATGCAGAGCAATTGGTGAAGAATGGCCATGCTTATTATGCATTTGACAGCAAAGAAGAATTGGAAAAAATGCGGGAAGATCTTAAGACCGCAGAAAACCCTTCGCCACAATACGACCATACTTCCCGTAAAAAAATGAAGAACAGTTTGACGTTGACGGAAGGGGAAGTAAAAGACCTGCTGGATAAAAACACCCCGCATGTCATCCGTATTAAAATGCCCGAAAATGAAGTGATCAGCTTTACCGATATGATCCGTGGCGAAATACGTTTTGAAACAGGCCTGGTGGATGATAAGGTTTTACTGAAGGCCGATGGAATGCCTACCTATCATTTGGCAGTTGTTGTTGACGATTATCTTATGAAGATAACCCATGCTTTCCGCGGAGAAGAATGGTTACCCAGCGCCCCGGTGCATTTGTTACTGTGGAAATATCTGGGATGGCAAAGCGATATGCCGCAATGGGCGCATCTTCCATTGATACTTGGCCCCAACGGTAAACTCAGCAAACGGGATGGCGCCAAATACGGCTTCCCGGTTTTTGCGATGAACTGGACCGATCCGAAAACAAATGAACTCACCGAAGGATTCAAGGAAAAAGGATTTCTTCCGGAGGCATTCATCAACCTGCTTGCCGTACTTGGCTGGAACGACGGTACCGAACAGGAATTATACAGCATGGCTGAACTGGTAGATAAGTTTTCGATGGGCCGGGTGCATGTGGCAAGTGCCAAATTTGATTTTGAAAAAGCAAAATGGTTCAACCACGAATGGATAAAAAGGTTTGAGGTTCCGGGTTTGAGGTCTGAGGTTAAGAATTTGCTGGATAAAAACGGGATTACGGTTTCTGATGATTCCTTGCTTGATAAAGTAATTGAACTGGTAAAAGACAGGTGTACCTTACTTACAGATTTTGTACAGCAATCTTCTTTCTTTTTTAAAACACCGGAGCAACTGGATGTGGATGCAGTGAAGCCAAAATGGAATGAAGAGAAGAAGGCATTCTTTGTTGCCTATGCTGAAAAGTTATCAGGAGTCAGCAACTGGGAATTAGTTACTCTTGAAACAGCATTCAAGGAACTGGCAACTGAAAAGAATATAAAACCCGGAGATCTGCAATTGCCATTTCGTATTATGCTGGTGGGTGGTAAATTCGGACCTCCTGTCTTCAACATTGCAGAAATACTGGGTAAGGAACAAACCATTGAACGGATTGAAAAGGCCTTGGTTATTTTCGGCAGCTGATCGGACTTAATGCTGATGTTAACTCTTAATATCTTCCTGCTGTATGCATAAAGCCAAAATTTACTGGCCGTTGGTATTGCTAGTAGCTGCTGCAAAATTTGTATTGCCATTCCTTCAGCAGGATCCCCTGTATGAACTGCAGAGAGATGAATACCTTTACTACCAGCAAGGACTTCATTTTAGCCTGGGTTATCTCGAAAATCCTCCCTTGCTTTCCTGGCTGGGTACAATCTCTTCGTGGTTTGGCGGCTCCGAAACTTCCCTGAAATTCTGGCCCTGCTTATTTGGTGCGGCTACAATTATTCTCACCTGTATGATCGTTGCAGAGCTGGGCGGTAAATTTCTGGCGCAATTGCTGGCAGCATTGGGCGTGATGGGCGGCGCATTTGTCCGCATTCATTTTCTCTATCAACCCAATTTCCTCGATATATTTTTCTGGACATTGTCTCTTTATTTTCTCATCCGCTACATTAATTCCAGCCAGGATAAATTCATTATGTGTATGGCCATCAGCCTGGCGCTTGGCTGGTGGAGCAAATATTCAGTACTGTTCATGGCACTGGCAATTGTTACCGGCTTCATTCTCTCACAATACCGGAACGTGTTCACAAAAAAGAAAACATGGATTGCTTTTTTACCTGCATTGCTCATAATACTTCCAAACCTGTTTTGGCAATACGTTCATAACTGGCCGTTGCTGCATCATATGGAAGAACTGAGAGACACGCAACTTAAGTTCATCAATAAATCGGATTTTCTAAAAGATCAATTCATGATGCTGTTGCCGGCCCTGCTTCTGTGGATCGCCGGACTGGCATGGGTACTCAGTAAAAGACAATGGCGTATCATTGCTGTCATTTACTTTTCGGTCATCCTCCTGCTCTTATTCGGTAGCGGAAAAAGTTACTATACGCTTGGTGTGTACCCGGTGCTTATTGCGGCTGGCGCTGTTGCCTGGGAACAGCTTCTGAGAAAAAGAAAATGGATCGGCTATGCATTAGCATCAGCTGTTATTATTTTTAACTGGATGATCATGCCCCTGCTGCTGCCCATCTGGAAACCGGAGAAGCTGGATGCCTTTTATAAAAAGATCGATGCAGAACATAAATGGGAAGACCTGAAAACACATCCTTTACCGCAGGATTTTGCAGATATGCTGGGATGGAAAGAACTGACCGAGAGGTCGGAAAGATTTTTTAATAGTTTACCCGATTCCACAAAAGCAAACAGCATCATCTATTGCCGCAATTATGGCCAGGCCGGATCATTAAAGTTTTATGGTAAGAGCCCGGGATTTAAAAACCGGGTGATCAGTGATAATGGTTCTTTCCTCTTATGGATACCCGATACCATCGGAATGAGAAACCTGCTCTTTATCGGCAGAAGAATGCCTGGTAAAGACGATGAAGTGTTTCAGCATTTTGAAAAAGTAACGGTCATTGATTCTGTGACCAATCCCTACTCCCGCCAATTCGGCGATAAGATCATTTTCTTTGAGAATATTGATAAGGCCGGTTTAAAACTGGCCAACGTAGGATTAAAGCAGATGAAAGCAGAATTCAACCGCTGATATTCTTTACTTTTGTTGCATAAGGTTATTATATGAACAGACCCATCAGAGTTTTAGTTGCCAAAGTAGGGCTAGATGGTCACGACCGGGGTGCCAAAGTAATTGCCACCGCCTTACGTGATGCCGGTATGGAAGTTATCTATACGGGCCTTCGGCAAACTCCCGAAATGGTGGTGAATGCTGCCCTGCAGGAAGACGTGGATGCCATTGGCGTAAGCATTCTCAGCGGCGCACACAATACCGTATTTCCAAAGATCATTGCCCTGATGAAAGAAAAAAAGATGAATGATGTATTGCTCACCGGCGGCGGCATCATTCCCGAAGAAGACATGGAACAACTGAATAAGATGGGGGTGGGAAAATTATTTGCCCCCGGCGCCACCACTTCCGAAATAGCAGACTATATCAAAAGCTGGGTAAAGGAAAACAGGAATTTTTAATCTCACTTGAAAAGATAATTATGTACAGCACCATTCTCACCAACCTGGAAAACGGTATTCTCACCATTACCATCAACCGGCCCGATAAATTAAATGCACTCAACAAAGATGTTTTTACCGACCTGGATAAAGCCATTGATGAAATAACTGCCAATGCAGATATAAAGTCGGCCATTATTACCGGCGCCGGACCTAAGGCTTTTGTTGCCGGTGCAGACATCACAGAGTTTGGCGGATTGAATAAAGAACAGGCAATGGCTCTGGCAAAACGTGGACAGGATATTTTCTTTAAAATTGAGAACAGTAAAAAACCAATTGTGGCGGCCGTGAACGGATTTGCCCTGGGCGGTGGTTGTGAACTGGCCATGGCCTGTCATTTTCGCCTGTGCAGCGAAAATGCAAAGTTTGGCCAACCGGAAGTGAACCTGGGTTTGATACCCGGCTATGGCGGCACACAACGCTTAACACAATTGGTGGGTAAAGGAAAAAGCATGGAGTTGCAAATGACCGCTCATTTGGTTGATGCCAATGAAGCGCTTCAACTGGGCCTGGTCAATCACGTAACAACGGCCGAAAGTTTATTGGAAAGAACCAAAGATATTTTAACCATCATTCAGTCAAAAGCTCCCATCGCCGTTGGAAAGATCATCGAATGCGTGAACGTGGCTGTTGTAAGCGACAGTGCCTATACCAATGGCAAAAGCGGCTACGATAAAGAAATAGAAACCTTCGGCGATTGTTTCATTACCGAAGATATGAAAGAAGGAACAGCCGCTTTCTTAGAAAAGAGAAAAGCCAACTTCAAAGGGAAGTAAATGGATGATGACCCGATTAAATGCAGACATTTTCAAATCGGCACATCATCCAATTTTCAAATCAGGTTTATATCCACTTATTCTTATGCGCCAGGTTGATGATCTGCGCCCTTGAGTTCACATGAAGCTTGTCGTAAATATTAGCCGTGTGTTTGCGTACTGTAAGCGGACTGATGAATAATTTTTCACCGATGGCTTTATAATTCTTGCCAGTCACCATTTCTTTTAGTATTTCCATTTCCCTGTCGGTAAGGATGGGCTCGGCTTCTGTCTTTGCCGTAGCAACAGGTGCGGGTGCATGCTTTAAAAGTTCCATGGTCTTGCGGGCAATGGAAGGACTCATCGGAATACCGTTATATTCCACTACGCTGGTGATGGCATCAATGATGTTCACGGCTGAATCATCTTTTAACAGGTAACCGCCTGCCCCTGCTTTAATGGCTTCAAATATCTTTTCATCATCTTCAAACACGGTAAGTACAATAAATTTCACATCGGGATAGGTTGCTGTGGACTGGCTGATGGTTTGTATACCATCCATGATGGGCATTTCCAGGTCCATGAGTGTCACCTGCGGATGTTTTGCTTTGGGAAGTTGGCGCAATTGTTCGAGGAAATCGTGGCCGTTCTTTGCTACAAGCACCAGTTCAATCTCTTTGTATTGGGCTATCTTATCCTTTACCGTGGTCCGGTTGATCTGTTTATCATCCACGATAGCTATTCTGATCGGCATTCAGCAAAATTGAAGTTTATCATCCCAAAAAACAATACTACACGGAGATTATTTTTTATGTTTTAATTTACCGCTAATTTTCCTTTCTCTTGGGGCCTATAAAACATATCAATAAGCTGATCATCCTGTTCATGACCATGACGCAGCATGGAACAGTTCTTTACAGCCAACCACAGCATCCGCTGATCGAGTATACCACGGAGAAAGGTTTAAGCCTTAATTCTGTCAGTGATATATTATTTGATAAGCAGGGATTTCTATGGTTAGCTACAGATGGCCTGCAGCGGTTTGACGGTTACCGCTTTCAGACATTCAAGAATGACCCTGCTGATAAAAAAAGTATTCCCGACAACTATGTGTCCGGTTTGTATGAAGATGCACAGGAGAATCTTTGGATCTCTCACCGCAAGGGACTTGCATTCAAACCCAAGCGCAAACTGGAGTTCACAGATATCATTCCCCCACCGGAGCTGGCTGCTTTTAAAGCAGCGAACCGGTGCGTGGGCGAAACCGACTCAACCGTTTTGGTGATTAACTATAATGAAGGGTTTTACTCGGTGAATAAAACCACATTGCAGGTAAGAAGGATCTCTACGATAAGTGAGTTCTTTGGAAAAGAAGGTTTCTTTGAACTGACAAGGCCTCACTTCGGCAATAAAAATATCTGGTTAAGGAGAAGATCAGGAAAGGCCGGAGATATTTTCCTGGTAACTCCTGCAGGACTCAAGCGCTTTGCCAACAACCGGCACATATCGCTATACTTTATCATCCCCGATATCAACGACAGCCTCGTGATCGTTACCGACAAGCAGGTTTTTAAATCGGTGGCCGGAGATCCATTTACAGCGATCAGGGTTTTACAGGAACCTTTCGATGCGGCAGATCTCGATAATGAATATGCTACCTGGGCAAGAGAGATCAGCAACAACCGGTATTTAATGATCGGGACAAAAAAGATCCTCGAATACGACAGGAAAAAAGAAAAGGTTGATTTTTTTCCTTTCCAGGATTACTTCTCAGCTGATCTCCTGCGTTATCTTAATATCACCACCAAGGACAGGCATGGAAACAGCTGGCTTGCCTATAACGGGATCGGTGGTATCAAAGTGCTCTCACCTAAAAAATTCGGGCAGTTTGAACACCGGGAAGATCATACATTGCCTTATTGTATCAGTACCGATGAAAGGGGAAATGTGTATGTGGGTATTTATCTCGGCGACATTGAAGTGTATGATAAAGACGGGCATTTCCTGAAAAAATTGATACTGCCGGAAGAGGACAAGAAATTCGGAAGTCCCCGGGCGATGGCGATGATCGACAGTTCAACGCTGATCGTACGTTCTGTGCTCAATAAACTTTATGCCATTGACATACATACGGGAAAAAGGCAGGACCTCACTCATTTCTTTCCCCTTGGTATGGATAAACTCCTCGGGGATTTTGAATCAGGAATGCAAAAAAAGCAGGATAATGAAATGCTGTTGAGTTACAGGAATATTGTATTCTCATTGAAAAAAAATAAGGATGGTTTTACCTGTTCAAAATTCTGTACTGTTCCCCCGGACAATAAACTCCTGGAAAGAATAAACAGCTTTTTCTATACCAAAACCGGACAATTATGGATCGCTACCCTGAACGAGGTCTGGCTGTTTGAGAATAACCAGATGCAAAAAATGCCATTGCCCTTATCTTATTTTAAACATATCAACCAGCATCCAGATGGTAAAGTATGGGCCACCACTACAGACGGCATTTATGTTTTAAAAGATAAGCAGCTGTTCAAACGCATCGGCACCAAAGAAGGGTTACCCAATTCCTTTGTCTATGGAGTTCTTTTCGATGATGAAGGCAATAGCTGGGTAAGTACCAACCGTGGACTCGCTAAGATAGATCCCTCATTTCACATCACTACATACTCAGCCAAAGAAGGATTGCAGGGAGATGAGTTCAACACCAAAGGATATTGCAAAGGCCCCGACGGCACTTTATATTTTGCAGGAGTAAGTGGTGTTAATTTTTTCAAACCGCAGAACCTGGTGAATAAGGGTGAGGCTTCTGAGACCATGCTTACCGGTATTGAAGTAAATAACCAACCCTATGAACCTTACCTGCAGCCTGAATATATTCAAACGATCAACCTTCCTTACAACCAGAATAATATCCGCCTTTCATTTTCTTATATGGACCTGACCGTTCCGGAAAGGAACCAGTACAAGTTCTGGTTAAAGGGGTCGCAGGGCGATTGGTCATTGCCACAAACAAACAATACAGTTCAATATATCCTTCCGCCAGGCGAATACCAGTTGTATGTTCTTGGGGCTAATTATGAAGGGGTCTGGAGCAAAGATCCACTGGTGCTTCATATTAATATCCTGCCACCCTGGTATCAAACCACCTGGGCATATATCATTTTTATGTTGATGGCATTGGTAGTTGTAGGCGCTATTTTTTATTTTATCTGGAGAAGCAGGTACCAGAAACAATTAAGGCAGCTGCAGATGGAACAGGAAGTACATAAAGAAAAGCAGCGGCTCAGTCGCGACCTGCATGATAACCTGGGTTCGCAGATCACCTGGCTTTCCAATAATATCAGCCAGCTGGAAAGAGCTCAACTGGAAGATCAACCGGTAGAAAAAAAATTATCCCAACTAAAAGAAGGAACTGGCGAACTGATGCAGACATTGAGGGAGACCATCTGGATACTGAACAAGGACAAGATCAAAGCTGTTGACCTTTTTGACAAGCTGGTAAGCCTTGCGGCGAGACATATTGAGGTCTGCCCGCCGATGCAGTTGCAAACAGAAGAAGATCTTTCACCCGGCATTGAATTGAACTCCGGGCAGGCACTCCAGGTGTTCCGCATCTGCCAGGAAGCGATCAACAATGCATGCAAGCATGCGCAAGCTTCAGAATTAAGAATAAAAGCGGGCAGCACCGGCGACCGCTTCACTATTTCGATAAGCGATAACGGAAAAGGTTTTGTTTATGAGACTGCCGGTACTGAGGGGCATTATGGCCTGCAGAACATGAAAGAAAGGGCGCTGGAGAGTAACCTCGACCTTAAAATTGATTCTTCACCGGGTACAGGAACTACTATCAGCATAACTACCCTATAAATACTCTCCCGGGAGTATTGTTCTGTCCCGGTTCAAAAAATAGTTTCGTACTGTAAATAAACCAGTATGAAAAAGATATTCCTCCTTCTAACGTGCTGCTCTTTGTTAGTGATCAATACTTCGGCCAAGATCTGGCGGATCAATAATACAGGCGTTCCGGCAGACTTTACAAGCCCCCAGACTGCCGTTAATTCAGCCAGTGTTGTTAACGGCGATACGCTTCATATAGAAGCCAGTGGCGCTTCTTATGGCGGACTTACACTTACAAAACAGCTTGTCATTATTGGCAATGGATACCTGCTTGGAACTTTGGGAGCCAATGCCAACCCCGATCTGCAGGCTAACCCTGCAACGTCGCTCCTGTCATCCGTTTTGTTCAATACCG
>DAOQRQ010000071.1:0-10319 GCA_035355815.1 Ferruginibacter sp.
GATGAAAAAGAAAATAAAAAGAACCGCAGAAAAGAGCTGGCAGAGACGAATATCCGCAATGCAGTGAACGAACAGTTGCAAAAGAGCGGCTGGAAAGAAGTGAGTTCAAACCCGGATGTGCTGGTGAATTATGAATTACTGGTGGAACGAAACCAGAAGCAACAGCAAAATGCAGTGTATTCAGACCCTTTTACCCGCAGCTATTACAACCGGTACAGTGGCCGGATGATCACTTATTATTATCCTTCAAGGTTCATTGGATACGACAATTATTCCACCACGGTAAAGGAAGGAACCATTACCATCACCATGATCGATAACAATACGGATAAAACTGTTTGGCAGGGCTGGACAACCAGTGAATTGAACAGCAGCCGGATCACCAGTTCCGAGATAGACCGGAATGTGCGGACGATCTTTAAAAAGTTTGATACTGGAAAATAAGAACAGCAGGGTTCATTGGCAAAAACGAAAGCCTCTCAATAGTGAGAGGCTTTTTTGTACCACTGCCCACGGTGAGGCATTTTGGTTAATACTTGCAACTGATGCAATTAATCACTACATTGTTGAATAGTATACCTGAATAGCTGCTTAATTCTGCCCCACCATTTATTAATCGATTAAACAATCAAACATGAAAAGAATCGTAGTTATTCTGGCAG
The DNA here is from genome assembly GCA_035355815.1 of Ferruginibacter sp. Lineage (GTDB taxonomy): Bacteria > Bacteroidota > Bacteroidia > Chitinophagales > Chitinophagaceae > Ferruginibacter. The sequence continues at coordinate 663 of DAOQRQ010000071.1, forward strand.
GGCTTTCTTTATTGGCAGCCTGCAACAATTCGGGTGATAAGTCGGCCGAAAAGAAAGTGAAGTACAGTGACCTGGTAAATGACAAGCTGAAAGGGGACATTGAAACTATGGAAGAAACGCCTTACCAGGTGGATAGTACCGGGAAGATTGGTGCGATGGACTCCTGCTGTATTGATGTTACACAGTTTGATGAGAACGGCAATGCGGTTAAGTACACATCTAAAGACAGCAAAGGAACGGTAAAGAACGAATCTGTTTTTACCAGGCATGAAAATGGTTTGTGGACAGGCGCCACAGATACCAAGGAAGGCAAGCCCAGCGGTGCTATGAAAGTGGATGTAGATGATAAGGGCCAGTATACAAAGGCCCAGACATTTGACTCTGCCGGCAAACCGGGTACTTATTATACAAACATTACACAAAATGAATACGGGCAGGTGCTAGGCTGGAAAGAGTATGATAAAGACAGTGTTTTCAGGCAGTCGGGAGAAGGTAAGTACGATAAAAGCACCTTTATGGGATTCACTACCACAGACAGTGTGGGTAAAGTGAAGTCCACCAGCTCGGCAAAATATAATGATAAGGGAGAGCAAATTGAGTTTTCGAATACAACGATTACAAAGGATTCCAGCACAACAAAGGTTACCAAATATACCTACGAAGCGCATGACGATAAAGGTAACTGGACCCAGCGTACAGAATGGAATGATAAAGGCAAGGCTACAAAAATTACAAAGCGAACCTTTACGTACCGGAAAGAAGGAGCAAAAAAATAAACGGATCCTTTTTCCAACATTAAACAGATCGAAAAAATAAAAGCCTTTCAGTAATGAAAGGCTTTTTCTAATGACCAATAACTGGTTTCGTTTGTACCACGTACGGGATTCGAACCCGTGATTCCTCCGTGAAAGGGAGGCGTCTTAACCCCTTGACCAACGCGGCGTTTTAATAAAGGACGGCAAAGATAACATCTAACCCTTTTTCAGCCAAATATTTTAAATCAACTGTATCAGTTTATTATTTTATGGGTATATCAGATCAAAACCGTTGCCTGTATTGGTTTTGCGGTACTTATTCACACCCATATACGGCTAAAAATAATCCGTAGAATATCTTTCACATCCTGTAATTTTGCCTCTCAATTTTAAATTCAAATTAAAGCTATGAGTACAGTAAAAGTTGCAATCAACGGTTTTGGTCGCATCGGCCGCCTGGTATTCCGCCAGATCTATAACATGGACGGTATTGATGTGGTTGCCATCAATGATCTTACAAGTCCTGCAGTGCTTGCACATTTGCTAAAGTATGACAGCGCACAAGGCCGTTTTGGTCAGAATGTGACTTCTACCGAAAATGCAATAGTGGTTAATGGTCATGAAGTGAAAGTGTATGCCCAGAAAGACCCGGCACAGATCCCCTGGGGGGCGCATAATGTGGATGTAGTGATTGAGAGTACCGGCTTTTTTACCGATAAGGCAAAAGCGGAAGCACATCTTACCGCAGGTGCAAAAAGGGTGGTGATATCTGCCCCGGCAACCGGCGACCTGAAAACAGTTGTGTTCAATGTTAACCACGCCATACTCGACGGCAGCGAAACCATCATCAGCTGTGCCAGTTGTACTACCAACTGTCTGGCGCCTATGGCAAAAGTGCTGGAAGAAAAATACGGCATCATTACCGGTTTAATGAGCACTATTCATGCGTATACAAACGATCAGAACACCCTGGATGCACCACATCCAAAAGGTGACCTGCGCAGGGCAAGAGCTGCTGCAGCGAACATTGTTCCCAACAGCACCGGCGCTGCAAAAGCGATCGGGTTGGTGATACCAAGCCTCAAAGGCAAACTGGATGGTGGCGCCCAACGGGTTCCAACCATTACCGGCAGTGTAACGGAACTTTATTCCATTCTGGGTAAAGAGGTAACCATAGAAGAAGTGAACGCCGCGATGAAAGCCGCCAGCAACGAAAGTTTTGGTTATACCGAAGACGAGATCGTAAGCAGTGATGTGATCGGCATCAGCTTTGGAAGTTTGTTTGACGCTACACAGACAAGGGTGATCAAAACGGGCGACAAGCAACTGGTGAAAACCGTTAGCTGGTACGATAACGAAATGAGCTATGTATCCCAACTGGTACGTACGGTGCATCATTTTGCAAAACTGATCAAGTAAGAGCCCCTATCCCCTAAAGGGGAAAATGGAGGAGAATGACACGAAGATTATGTTTTGATTTTTGTACCAGGTATTTTATTTTTAATCATCATCGTTGTGTCACCCGATAGCTATCGGGTCACTTGTACAATTAGTTCTTTGTTCAACGTATTCAATTCAAAGCTTCCATATATTTGGAAGCTTTGTTTATTTAATAATCTTTAAAACTAAGTTCCCCTTTAGGGGACAGGGGCCTATGTCAAAATTCAGCAGCTTCAATTTCTCCGGCCATAAAGCACTCATCCGTGTTGATTTTAATGTGCCGTTGGACAAGGATTATAATATTACTGATGACACCCGGATGACAGCAACAATTCCTTCGATCAAAAAAATACTGGCAGATGGCGGAAGTGTTATCCTGATGAGTCACCTGGGCAGGCCAAAAGAAGGACCCGTTGAAAAATATTCTTTAAAACACCTGGTGAAACATCTATACGAGTTACTCAATGTTGGACATACAAACCCAACATTTGGCGGCGACAGTACCCGGGTTTTCTTTGCAGACAATTGTATAGGCGAACAGGCGGCGCTTACAGCATCGATGCTTAAGCCGGGTGAAGTGCTGTTGCTGGAAAACCTTCGTTTTCACAAGGAAGAAGAAAAAGGCGATGAAGCATTCGCAGAAAAGTTAAGTAAATTGGGTGATGTGTACGTGAATGATGCCTTTGGTACCGCTCACCGGGCACATGCATCCACGGCAGTGATCGCTAAATTCTTTCCGGCAGAAAAACGGATGTTTGGACTGCTGATGGAAGGAGAAGTGCTTAGCGCCGAAAAAGTATTGCATGGCGCCGAAAAACCCTTTACGGCTATTATCGGCGGGGCAAAGGTTTCGGATAAGATACTCATCATTGAAAATTTACTGCAACGGGCTACGGATATCATCATCGGAGGCGGCATGGCCTATACTTTCTTAAAAGCAAGAGGCGGCAAGATCGGTTCATCACTTTGTGAAGACGATCGTTTGCAAACCGCCCTGGATATTTTAGAACAGGCAAAGCAAAAGAATGTAAGCATACACCTGCCCGAGGATTCGGTTATTGCGGATAAGTTTGCGGCCGATGCAAATACAGATGTTCGTCCCAGCGATGCCATCCCCGATGGCTGGATGGGCCTGGACATTGGTCCCAAGGCAACCGGCATCTTCAATGAAGTGATCGGTAAATCAAAAACCATCTTGTGGAACGGCCCGATGGGCGTTTTTGAAATGGAGAAATTCCAGGCAGGAACCAAAGCCATTGCAGAATCGGTGGCGGCATCTACAGCAAACGGGGCTTTCAGCCTGGTGGGCGGCGGCGATAGTGTGGCGGCAGTGAATAAATTCAACCTGGCCAGCAAAGTAAGCTATGTAAGTACCGGCGGCGGCGCCATGCTTGAGTACTTTGAAGGGAAGGTATTACCCGGGATAAAAGCTATTGCTGGTTAGGATACTGCTTAAAGCCCCTCTTCCATTGGAGAGGGATTGGGTGAGGTAAAAGATTAACAGGTTTAAAAGGTTACTTTTACTCAAACGTCTAATTAATACAGAGTATATCAGAAAATAATTAATTTTAACTTCTTAACACTAAAACAAAAAATCATGAAACGCACCGGATTATTAGTAATACTAGGTATAGTTCTTATTCTCGGTTTCTGGGGATGTAATGGATACAATGGGTTGGTTACTGCCGACCAGGATGTGAAAAAGGTTTGGAGCAACGTGGAAACCAATTACCAGCGCCGTACCGATCTGTACAGCAGCATCATTAAAACGGTTGAAGCATCTGCAAACTTCGAAAAATCCACTTTGCAGGCTGTAGTGGAAGCCCGGGCAAAAGCAACCGGCATTACAGTTGATATCAATGATCCGGCTTCGCTGGAAGCCTACCAGAAAGCACAGGCAAACCTGCAGGGCTCCTTCAGCCGTTTGATCGCTTCTTTTGAAGCGTACCCTGATCTAAAAACAACACAGGCTTTCCGTGATTTCCAGGCGCAGATTGAGGGAACAGAGAACCGCATCAATGTAGCACGCCAGGATTATAACAAAGCCATTGAAGGGTATAACCTGAAAGTAAAACGTTTTCCAAAAAGTCTTTTGGCAAGTGTGTTTGGCTTTAAAGAGAAACCATTCTATAAAGCAGAGGCCGGCAGTGAAAAGAATCCCGACATAAAATTCGATATAAAATAATTGTGTGAATAAAACCCCTCTTAAAACAGGGGTTTTATTTCTAAACAACACCTGCATGTTTTCCTTATTTAAAAAGAAAGAGTTTTTTACTGTTGCCGAAAAGGCGCAGATAGTAGATGCCATACGTGCGGCTGAAAAGGAAACCAGCGGCGAGGTAAGGGTTTATGTAGAAAGCAAGAATGCCTACGTAGATGCCATTGACCGGGCGGCAGAGATATTCTATAAACTCAAAATGCAGAATACCGATCACCGCAATGCCGTACTGTTGTATGTTGCCATGAAACACCATGAGCTGGCCTTGTTTGCCGACGAAGGGATCTACCAAAAAACCGGGGCCGAATACTGGAACAATGCGGTGAAGAATATGATCGACAAGTTTTCAAAGGACGATATACCCGGGGGTATTGAACAATGCGTGCGGCGGATTGGCGAAACCTTAAAAGAAAAATTTCCTTATATACCAACAGAAGATAAGAACGAACTGCCCGACGAAATTGTTTTCGGGAGCTGATAAATTCAGCAGTCGTTTTAAAAAGAAGAATGAAGAAATTACTTTCCATATTTATACTGCTGCTGGTTGCTGCCATATCTTTTTCGCAAAAAGCGATCAGCCCGGAAGAATTGCTGAAGTACAAGGCCACGAAACTGGTAAACGATTTTACCAATACCCTTACTCCCGATCAGGAGCAGGCATTGGAAAGAAAACTGGTTGCTTTTGATGACAGCACTTCTACACAAATTGCTGTCGTCATCATCCCTACACTGGATGGAAACGATATTGCCGGCTATAATGTACAATTATACAGGGCATGGGGTGTGGGCGGAAAGGAGAAAAGCAATGGCGCCGTACTGCTTATAGCTAAAGGCGACCGTAAACTTAATATTACAACAGGCTATGGCCTGGAAGGTGCCTTGCCCGACATCACCTGCAAACAGATCATTGAAGATATTATTGTACCCAATTTTAAGGGCGACGATTATTACCGGGGAATAGAAGAAGGAACGGATGCCATGATACAGGCTGTGAAGGGAGAGTATAAAGCGCCGGCAGGTTATCACAAAAGAGGCAGCGGTAGTTCAGTGATGCGGATCGTGTTTATTATTATCCTTATCATCGTTTTTCTTGCTGTGAATGGTGGCCGTGGCGGAGGAGGTTCATTTATGAGCAGGCGTGGTTTTACAGCCTGGACAATTGGTAATATACTCAGCAATGTGGGTAGAAGCGGCGGTGGAGGCGGAGGATGGAGCGGAGGTGGTGGCGGAGGAGGATTCGGCGGTTTTGGTGGAGGTAGTTCTGGCGGCGGTGGTGCAAGCGGAAGCTGGTAAACATAAATTCATGCTTAATTGGAATGCCCTTTTACAAGGGCATTTTTAGTTCTGTTTCAGTATATGATCCAGCGAGCGTTCCACCTGTGAATTATGTGTCTTGCCGCCATGTATCTCGTATTTGTAAGAAAGACCAGTATAGTTTTGTTTCTCCAGAAAAAGATCCATCTCATTTGTACCTGCTTTAATGCGGTTAAAGACCTCCAGGCTGCCACATGAAAAGTACAGGTTCTTTTTATTTGAACTGCCTGCTGCCAGGTGGTTGAATTTATAAATAGCGTAATTGTCAACCCAAAGTGATGGGCTTAAAGCATACATATTTTTAAAGATCGTGTCGTTTTTAAAGAGACAATAGAATGCAAACAGGCCTCCAAGTGAATGACCAAGAATGGAATTGTTGCCTGCCCTGGTATTATAGGTTGAATCGATCATGGGTATCAATTCTGTTTTTAAGAGCTGGTAAAAATTTTCAATTTGTCCGTAACTGGCAGAAGCGCCCGCCGTATCGCCGTTATTTATTTCCGGTAAAATAAAATCCCTGCGCCGTAAAACATGAAAATTGCCGATATGCCCAATGCCAACGAAAATGGTTGTATCAACTTTTGCTGCAAATTCAGGTTGGGCAATAAGCTCTCTTAATTTTTTACCCGACTTTAAATTTGCATCCATATAATAAAAAACAGAAAGCTGTTTGCTGGTATCAATCTTTTTCGGAGCATTGATATAGATCTCAAAACTATCTTTAACTTTTACAGAATACATAATCATTGTTGGTGCTGCAGATTTTTTCTGGGCACAGGAAGCCAGGGCAACGCTTAAGAGAAGAACCAAGCATAGATTTTTCATTAACAATGACTGCGGTTTAAACAGTGGTGATCATAAATATACACAACTCCGGGTACAGTTTGCTGATGCCAGCTGGCAGGTATCAATTAAAAAAGCCCGGAGTTTTGTTCCGGGCTTTTTAATAAACATGCATGCTGTTTTACTTCATCTTATCTGCAATATAATCTTCAATCTCTTTTCCTTTTGCTTTTGATAATTTGTTCAACCCGCCTTTAATGGTTGGGTCAACAAAACCACGGAATTGTTCAGGTACCAGGTTGCGGAATTTTACGATCAGGTCAATTCCCTTTTTCACATTGGCTACGTTCTGAACCTTTTCCAGGTAACCGGCAAAAGTGGCGCTGGCGCCTACTTTCTCCTGGCTCAACGGCATTTTCTCATAGCATCCTGCTACCAGGTCAAAATCGGCTTCGGTTCCTTCGCTCATAATGATGTCGTTCACCACATCACCCAGGTCGCCCCTGGCATCGTTGTTGTATTTCTTTGCCAGTTCGTAAGACCTGGCAGGCTCTAAACTCTGCAGGCCTTTCAACGCAGCGCCGGCAACAGAGTAACTGCTGTCGCTAATATTCTTTTCAAACAGGGCTTTGTATTTTGCATCAACCTTCTTTGCCAGGAAAGAAATAGCGGCCGCTTTTGTTCTCCGGTTGTTTTCGGTGTTGGCCATTTTTTCAATGGCTTCAATCACTTTCGCATCGTCTTTGAATTTAGAAGTACCAAGCTTATTGATGGTGCTCCTGCGTAGCGGTGCATACTTGTCTTTCAAACCTTCTGCCAGTTCGGGCATTGCTTTTTTACCAAAATAATCGAGTGCTTCCTTTCGGTCTAAATACAGCGGTGCGAATTTTATCTGGTGAATGAAATTCTCGGCTGTCTTATTATCCGTTTTCTGCCACAGCATTACTTTGTCGGCATCCACATTTATCAGGTCGGGCTTTTGTGTATAGTTAAAAGTGAATGTATCGATCTTGTTTTCCACCCACACATTGTACCTGGTTTTAGCAGCGCCGTTATACAGGTCAATGGCCAACGGCAGTTTGAATACTTTGTCGGTTTTTTGTGTTTGCTCAATGATTACCATGGCTTTACCGGGTACATCATAGTTGTAATCGATCTTTACAACGGGATGCCCGCTTCCGAAATACCACTGGTTCCAGAACCAGTTCATATCTTTCCCGGTCACTTCTTCAAAAGCCAGGCGCATCTGGTGGGCTTCGCCGTTCTTGAATTTATTGGTGGTTAAATAATTGTTCAATGATTTAAAATAAGCATCGTCGCCTACATAGTTGCGCAACATGTGTTGTACACGGCCGCCTTTTTGATAGCTAACCAGGTCAAACATATCCTCTTTATCGCTGTACCTGAAACGAACGAGGTCTTTTTTTGCATCGTTGGCGCTTCCCAGGTACTGGGTCATTCCCGAGTAATTCTCTTCATCACCGGCATCTTTACCGTATTTATATTCCATCCATAATGTCTGGCTGTAATCAGCCATCGTTTCATTTACCGTAAGGTTACTCCAGCTTTCTGCAGTTACATAATCACCAAACCATTGGTGAAACAATTCATGGGCAACTACAGTTTCCCAACTGTTGCCGTCAGTCAGTTGCCTTGCATTTTGGTAAGCACTTTCCTGGTGCAGGGTGGCGGTAGTATTTTCCATAGCGCCGCTCACATAATCACGGCCAACGATCTGGCTATATTTCTGCCAGGGATAATCGATACCCAGTTTATCAGAGAAAAATTTCATCATTTCCGGTGTAAGACCGAATACGCCTTTGGCATAAGGAGCCTGCTCGGGTTCTACATAATAACTTACTTCTTTTCCCTTGTAACTGTCTTTTACTATTTTATAATCGCCTACGCCCATAAAGAACAGATAGGGCGAGTGGGGCATATCCATTTTCCAGTAATCTGTTCGGGTATCGTCTGCGTTTTTCTTCTGACTGATAAGTAAGCCGTTGCTAAGAGTAACATATTTGGCAGGAACGGTCATGTACATTTCCTGTGTTGTTTTTTGATTGGGCTTATCAATGGTAGGGCACCAAACGCTGGTGCCTTCGGTTTCACCCTGTGTCCATATCTGGGTAGGTTTGTCTTTATCTTCACCTTTCGGATTTATAAAATACAGTCCTTTGGCGTCATTAATCGCTGCACTGCCTTTAACTTTTACTTCATTGGGTTTGCTTATATACTCAATGTATACCATATAATTTTCTCCACCTTTATAGGTTCTATCCAGTTTGATCCTCAAGTCCCAGCCATTGTAATCATATTTAAGGGGTAATTTGGATGTTCCCCGCATGATGGACACTTCTTTGATATCCATTCCTTTTGCATCGAGGGTCAGCGAGTCGGTAGGATAGAAGTGAGGTTTTGCGGTGAGCCATTCTTTCCCGTACATCCAGGATTTGTCGTAATCAAAACGTACATCCAGTTTTGTATGAACAAGGTCGTTGATTTTGGTAGGGGTAGCCCGGTAGATTTTTTTCCAGGAAGTATCCTGGGCAGGTTCATTACCTGGTTGAGCCATCACTAAAAAAGGGCCTGCAGCCAGGGCAAGTAAAAAGATCATTTTTTTCATTACTATAATTTTAGAGTGCAAAAATAAGAGAGAAGGGGTGAATGTAAATCGTTTTTATTTGAGTGGCAAGGCATGATATTAATGAGTATTTTTGGCCGGTTAATCCAGGAAAGAGATGAATCGGATCCTTCAAAGGACAATACTGTTTACCTGTTTTTTATTCGTATCTGCTGTAAATATCCGTGCCCAGCAAAACCGGTTTATTTATATCCAGTCGGAGAACAGGCAACTGTTTTTTATTAAGCAGGGAGATAAACTTTTCCCTTCTTCCGATGCCGGGTATCTGGTCATTCCCCAATTGGCAAATGGCAGCTACGAGCTTTCCCTTTCGTTTCCAAAAAATGAATGGCCCCAGCAAACCATTGGTTGTATAATTAAGGATGCGGACCTGGGTTTCCTGTTAAAGAACTTCGGGGATAGGGGCTGGGGGGTTGTAAATATGCAATCGGCACAGGTGATCATGGCCAAAAAAGATGCAGTGATCAACCCGGCGCCATTATTTGAAATGGCCACCGATTCTT
>DAOQRQ010000072.1:0-10307 GCA_035355815.1 Ferruginibacter sp.
ACAAAAATGACCGATGCCAATGGCCGGGTTTATAAATATACCTATGATGGGAATGGTAATATGCTTACTGCCACAGACCCATTGAACCAGGTAAGCAGCTATACTTATTCTGGGAATCATAATAAGATAACAAGTTACAAAGACAATAAAGGATTTTTATATACCCTCTCTTACGATGCTGCCGGCAACCTTACCCAATTGATAACGCCGGGCAATAATATTTATACAGCAACATACAATGCCAAAGGAGATATCATCAGCAGTACCGATCCCAAAGGAAATATTTTTACTTACAATTACGATGCCTATGGTAACCCTGCTAATGTAACCGGGCCAAATGGGTACAACGCAACTTTATCTTTTGATGCCCGTGGAAACCTGCTGGCCTATACAGATGCCCGTGGAAATAACAGCAGCGCCGAGTACGATATTTTAAACCGGCTGAAAAAAATTACCGACCCTATTAATAATAACGTGCAGTTTACTTATGATGCCAATGGAAACATTGTTTCTGTGCTGAATAAGAATAATGAACCTTCTATTATTAATTATGATGCCAGCGACCGGATGGTTAAGATCACTGGCCCAACCGGCAACAAGGTAAACTTAGGCTATGATGCCATGGATAACCTGACCAGTATAAAAAACGCACTGGGGCATGAAACAAAGTTTTCCTACGATACGAGGAACAGGCTTAAAGCATCGAAAGATCCGCAAAATAACAGCAGGGGTATGAGTTATGATGCTAATGGCAATGTGACCAGCATCACAATGCCCAACGGGCAAACAGTTCACTATACCTATGATGCACTGAACAGGGTAACGGCGATAAGCGATAATAATGGCATCATTGCGTCGATCGTTTATGATAAGAACAACAATATAACCAGCTATACCAATGGCGCCGGCGCTACCACTTCTGCCATATATGACAGCCTCAACCGCATCAAACAAATTACCGATCCTTTAGGCAACAGTGCTGCATACATCTATGATAAGAATAACAACATAATAGCTGTAACAGACCGAAACGGTTTTACGAGCCATTATACCTACGACAGCCTGGACCGGGTAAAAACCTTTACCAATAACAATGGCTTTGTTATTACAGTGGGGTACGATGCCATGAGTAATGTTGTATCGCTGAAGGACCAGAATAACAATACAACCACGTACACCTACGATAACCTGAACAGGAGAAAAAGAATGACCTATCCGGATGGCAGTTTCAATGAATATACCTATGATAATAAAGGGAATGTTATTTCCAACCGGCTTACAGATGGCACCATCGTCAACTTCCTGTACGATACACTGAACAGGGTTATTGCCCGCCAGTTACCGGGTGGAGAAAGCTTTACCTACAGTTACGATGCGTTAGGCAGGATAATATCGGCAACCAATAATGCCGGTACGGTTACACTTACCTATGATGCACTCAACCGCATCACATCCGAAACATTCGATGGCAGGACAACCAGCTACCAGTACAATATTGCAGGCCGTACACAAACTTTGATTTACCCCGATGGCAGTACGGTAATAAAAGAATATGATACCCGCAACCGGCTGGTAAAGATTCTGAAAGACAGTGTTGTCATTGTTGAATATGCATACAACAATGACAACCAATTAACGAACAAAACTTTTGCAAACGGAGTAAGCAGCAATATGCAGTACGATTTTGCAAACCGGTTAACAAGCATCTCCACAGCTAACGGAACTATTCAGAATACATCATTTACTTACGACAAGGAGATGAATAAAACAGCCATCACCCGGAACAATAATCCATTATTGTCTGAACAATTTACTTATGACAATGGGTATCGACTTACCAATTATAAAAGAGGCCCGGTCGGTTCGCCGGTAACACAGAATAGTTATACCTATGATGCGGTGGGCAACAGAACCCTTGCTAATATCAACGGAACCATCAGCAATTACAGCATCAACAACCTTAACCAGATCACGGCTGTAAGTGGCGGGCAAAATGTATCATTTACGTATGATGGCCGTGGCAATCTTACATTCGATGGTATCTTTTATAAATTATACGATGCCGAAGGCCGCCTGATAAGCGACTCTTCTTCGCCAACCAATGTTATTAATTATACTTACGATGCCTTTAACCGCCGGGTGATAAAAAACAGCAACGGCATCGCCTTAAAATATGGGTACAGCGGCCTGTCGCAGATAGAGGAGCGTGATGCAGGCAATGCTTTGTTGAATAGCACCGTGTTCACCGGATTTTTATCTCCGGTGGTGAATGATAAAGGCGGAAGTCGTTTTTATTTCCATCAGAATGAATTGAATTCGGTGGAAGCTATTACCAAAAGCAACGGCGGCCTGGCCGAGCAATACCGATATGATGTGTATGGCAAACCATCCCGGTACGACAGCCTGAACAATCCCATGCCTGCCTCCATTACAGGCAACCGCTTTGGCTTTACCGGGCAGGAGTATGACAGCGCTTCGGGCAGTTATCATTTTTTCTTCCGCAATTATTCACCGGCTACGGGTGTTTTTAACCAGCGTGATTTAATTGAGTATGGAGATGGTATGGGCATGTATCAATATGTGGGTAATAACCCGGCGAATGGTGTGGATGTGATGGGGTTGGAGACATCGGATCCCTGCATAAATATTACCGACGTAAAAAAAATAAGGATCATTCCAAGAAACCTTATTATTTCTCAGCAGGACAAAGTAGTAAAAGAAGCATATATGGGATTTAAAAAAGTACCGGTTTTTGGACACCTGGCAGCAGGCGTGATGGCAGATAGCAAATTCTATAGGGATGCTAAAGTTGGTGATGGGGCTGTGGGTGGAAACCAGTATTATTTTGACGGCCAGATAATGGCCAATTACGATGTGAATTATTATTTCACATCATATGCCAATGCTTCACGGGGATGGGGGTCATCTGATATTGGATTGCAGATCTCTGCATGGAATATTGGCTTCAAGGGTGTTGTAGAACCAGCATTGAATGAAACTAAAAGCGCTTTTACAGGCGAAAATTACGATGCCATGTCCGCCTTTAATGGAAAATGGCAGGAAAACCCTCTGAAAATGGAGATGGGTTTTAAAGGATACAAGGATTTCCATTCTGATCTAAGAACAGAAAATCTTACAATGAAACAGATCCCTAGTGAATTCCAATTCAAGCAAACCGGGTATGGAGAATGGTGGCCGGTTCTTAATCCGAAAACAGGTGAGGTAACGTACGAGTTCTTCCTAAGCAAAGATCTTCTTGATAATGAAGTAATGATCCAAAAAGCCTTGAAGGACCTTGGTAAGAACCCTTGCGATCAAGGCGGTTCCCGTAAACCCAGCCCAGGAAACAACAGTGGTCAAACCGCCAACACAGAAATCGTCACCTCTAACGATCCCAACGCCATCATTGGTCCGGCCGGGCAACCCGATGTACACTGGGTAAGCGTAAAAGACCGGATGCCCTATACCATCCAGTATGAAAACTCCACCGAAGCAACGGCCCCGGCAAAATATGTTCGCATCACCACGCCCATTGAACCCAAACAGGATGCCGGTACTTTTTTACTCGGCGATTTTGGATTCAACAGCACCACCTTTAGTGTGCCGGCCAATACATCGTCTTATTACAACCGGCTGGATGTAAGAGATTCTCTCGGGCTGTATGTAGATATTACCGCCGGTTACGACCAGATCAATAATGTAGCCTTCTGGGAGTTCCAGTCCATAGACCCCATCACCCTGATGCCACCTGCCGATCCATTAAAAGGTTTCTTATTGCTGCAGGACAGTAGCTCGCTGGTGAACGGGCATGGTTTTGTAAACTTCAGCATCAAACCAAAACAAAATGCACTCACGCTGGATACCATCGGCGCCCGGGCAGATATCGTTTTTGATGAAAACGATACCATTCCCACAAATATTTATACCAATACCATCGATGCATTTGCACCAACCAGTCATATGAATGCCATTACATCCACCTCTAATCCCATCACAATCAGCTGGAGCGGTACAGATGATACCGGTGGCTGCGGAATAGATTATTACAGTATTTATATTTCAACAGACGGGGTTAATTATACCCTTTTCATACCAAGGATCAGCCGTACAGATACAAGTTTCTACCTGCCCCCGGATTCAACCTATTGTTTCTTTGTTCTGGCCACCGACCGGGTTGGTAATAAAGAAACACTGAGGCCCGGCGAAATAAAATGTACCTATGTGGGTCCGCCATTGCCGGTAACCTGGTTATACTTTAAAGGGAAAACCGTTTCAAAAGATAATATACTCGATTGGGCAACCGCCAACGAGCAAAACAGTAAACTGTTTGAAGTGGAACGCAGTCTTACCGGAACAAATTTCAGCCGCATAGGAACCATAAATGCAACCGGTAACAGCAGCCAGACAAATACCTATCAGTATACCGATCGTAATATAGACAGGCTTAACAGCGAGTTTATGTTCTATCGTTTAAAACAAATTGATCTCGATGGTAAGTTCAATTACAGCAATATCGTTCGCCTGCGATACAATGAAAAAAATACTGCCAATACTATTGTTTATCCCAATCCAACACCAGGCTCCATTACCATACTGGTTGGCAGCAATACGCTGATCGGAACCGTTGCTGCACTTTATGATATCAACGGAAGGTTGCTGGAGAATATTAAGATCAGCAATAGCAGCCAGCAGGTTGACCTGGGCAAATATGTGAACGGTGTTTACTTTATCAGGCTAAGCAATAAAGAGGTTTTAAGAATAATAAAACAATAACGGGTTTATCATCTATTAAAAATGCATAAGAAAGACCTGCTGATCATACTGGCACTTGTTGCACTGATCGTTTTCGGGTAAAGAAACCATCCCTGCCAGGGCTGATTTTGATACCTTTGCTTTATGGCAGTACTTAACATCGAATTCAAGGCCTCCACCAGTAAACTTGCTGAGCTGGAGGCCTTGCTTCAGCAACACGATCCCTTATTCATTGGCGAAGATCACCAGGTGGATACTTACTTCAATGTACCTTCCGGCCGGTTAAAACTCCGCGAAGGAAATATAGAAAATGCGCTGATCCATTATGAACGGGAAGATACCGCCGGCGCCAAAGCCAGTCGTGTTCTATTGTATCATCACAAACCCGATAAAGCGTTAAAAGATATACTCATCAAAACGCTGGGCATAAAAGCCGTGGTGGATAAACGGCGCCGGATCTATTTCATCAGCAACGTAAAATTTCATTTCGACACGGTGGATGGACTCGGAACTTTTGTGGAAACAGAAGCCATTGATAAGGATGGAAGCATTGGAAAAGAAAAACTTCAGGCACAGTGTGATCAATACGCAGCTTTATTTGGTTTTACGGATGAAGATTATTGTTCGGTTTCCTATAGTGATATGGTTTTACAGAATGTTCCCTGATTTTACCACAGAGAACACAAAGTTTTTTCACGGAGGACACTGAGAGTTCTCGTGTCCTCCGTGTTGTATTTTCTCTGTGGTAAAAATAAACTTCCCCATTATCTTTGCCCCATGGCAGAAGACTTAACCATCGCACAGGGAACAAAAGAAGAGATCTATCAATCCCTCATTCCGCAAATAAAAGGATTGCTTGACGGCGAACCCGATCTTATTGCCAACCTGGCAAATGTTTCCGCAGCATTAAAAGAACAGTTTGGCTGGTTATGGGTTGGGTTTTATTTAGTGAAGCCCTCTGGCTCCGCCCAGGATGATGAACTGGTTCTTGGGCCCTTCCAGGGACCGGTGGCCTGCACAAGAATAAAAAAAGGAAGGGGCGTTTGCGGAACATCCTGGCAAAAAGCAGAAACAGTAATAGTTGATGACGTAGAAAAATTCCCGGGGCATATTGCCTGCAGCAGTTTATCCAGGTCAGAGATCGCGGTGCCCATCATACGCAATAATGAAGTGATTGCTGTTTTAGATGTGGATAGTGAATCGCTGGCTCAATTCGATCAAACAGATAAAATATTCCTGGAAGAGATTATTTCTTTGATCCATTTTTAGGATCCGGCGCATTATCCTTCCAGCCCCAAAGATAGCGGCAGGCATATGTTCTGTAAGGGCTCCATCTTTTTGAAACAGCCAGCATTTTTTCTTTCATCTGCTTTTTATCTTCCGCTTCGATCTTATACAGTTTGCACATAGCCTGTTGAATGCCCAGGTCGTCCAGCGCAAACACATCTTCCCTTCCAAGGGTGAACATCAGCACCATTTCAACGGTCCATTGTCCCACCCCTTTTATTTGCGTAAGGTATTTGATCACTTCCTCATTACTCATCCTGTGCAATTTTGCATCGGTGATCTGCTCTTCCATAAAGAACCGGCATACGTTCAGCACATAGTTTGCCTTGGCATTGCTGAGTCCGATTGCCCTTAACGTTTCAAAAGGCGTTTCTACGATCTGCGCTGCCTGGGGCTCTCTGCCTTTATACAGATCCAGGAAACGGCGGTGAAACACATCAGCCACTTTGGTACTCAGTTGCTGGCTCATAATGGAATAACAGAGATGCAGGTATACTTTTTTTCTTTTTTCAAGAACAAAGGGTTCCTGGAGGTCGATGATCTTCTTAAGTTTTTTGTCTTTGGAAAGGTGGGCAATATGCTGCATCCGGATAATTTTCCCGAATATCTGCTTTTTTTAAACAGCCTGCTCAGGCATCAGCCCATTGTTTGAACTCCGCCACCCGTTCCCGGCTTATGATCATTTCTTCGGCAACAGCCAGTCCTTTTAAATGCAACTTAAGCCGGTTGTTATGATAGGGCTTTACCTGTTCAATCACACCGGCATGTATGATGATCTTTCGGCTGAGCCGGAAAAAATCACGGGGGTTCAGTTCGCTCTCCAGTTTTTCCATGGTGCTGTTGATCACAAAACGGTTTCCTTCCCTGTCTATCAGGTAAACAATCTTATTGTCGGCGGCAAAATATGCCACTTCTGAGGCCGGAATAAAAAAAAGACGCTGGCCAACCTTGGCTAAAAACCGGTTTCGGTAATTGTCCGGGCTGTTGTCTTTTACCTGTTCCACCAGTAAGCGGTAATCTTTTGGTTTAAAGATATCGGTAAGCCTTTTGTATTTGTTAAGGGCTGCAGCAAGCGCTTCAGCCGTAACCGGTTTTAAAATATAATCAATACTGAAAAGCTTGAAGGCATCCACCGCATAGTTTTCATATGCAGTAATGAAGATGACGGGCTTTTGTGTTTGCGTGCGTCTGAATATTTCAAAGCTCTCCCCGTCGGAGAGGTGAATGTCGAGCAGGATAATGTCTGGATGTGGTTTGGTATTCAACCAGTTCACGGTTTCTTCCACACTTTCGAGGCAACCTGCAATATGAATAGAGGGATCATACGCATGTACCAGCGCCTGGAGCCGTTCCTGCGCAAGCTGTTCGTCTTCCACAATTAAAATATTCATACTCCTGTTCAGTTTAAACTCAGCAAGGGCAATGTAACGGTAAAGCATTTCTCGTCTTTACACACTTCTACATTTCTGCCGCTCACCAGCCGGTATCGTTTAATGATATTATTAAGTCCGATCTTAGTTGAATTGTCAACGGAGTCACGAAGCTGCAGGTTGTTGGATACAACGATCGTGTTGTTTCCGTTTGCATGCACCTGTATATGCAGCGGGCGGCTCCTGCTCACTACATTATGCTTAATGGCATTTTCGATAAGCATCTGAATAGAGGCCGGTATGATATAAAAGTTTTCCCGGTCCGGCGGTATGTCTACCGAAATATCCAGGCCTTCTGCAAATCGTTTTTTCAGCAAAAAGATATAAGGTTTGATATAATCCAGTTCTGTTTTAATGTTCACCAGTTCCTTATCATGGTTGTTAAGTATATAACGGAACACTTTACTGAACTCTTCAATAAAACGGTTGGCTTCTTCGGTGTTTTTCATTACCAGCGCCGAGAGTACATTGAGATTGTTGAATAAAAAATGCGGGTTGATCTGGCTTTTTACCAGCTGCAGTTCGGCCTGTGCCGACATCCGCTTCAGTTCTTCCGCTTCCATCCACTTTGTTTTATACTCCGTGAAATAATATTTGATGGCATTGAGCAAATGAAACAGCAGGTTGGCCAGCCAGGCATAGATGAGGTTTAACTTCAGCGGTATAATGGTTTCTGCAACGGTATGATTGTGCAGCACCATGCTCACCAGAAAAACAATCCCGGTGG
Source organism: Ferruginibacter sp. (assembly GCA_035355815.1). GTDB lineage: Bacteria > Bacteroidota > Bacteroidia > Chitinophagales > Chitinophagaceae > Ferruginibacter. Next base: position 8,197 of record DAOQRQ010000072.1, read on the forward strand.
TAAGTATGGTTGTAAGCACCGTGGCAACGGCAAAAAATATCCCCAGCGCCTTTATCTTGTTTTTCTGCCGGTGAAGGATCTTGCTGAACAATGGTTCCAGCAGCCGGCTGCCTTCCCAGACACTCCCCGTTATTAAAGCGATGGTGCCAAATGCATAATACCACTCAATAGCGATATCAAAATAGGTATACACTTCACACAATACCGTATTGAGGTAGGTATATACGGTAAGTCCCAGGATGAACAAATATCTGTTCTTGTGTGAAAACATAACAGCCGGTTATATTAAGACATCAACGGTGAAATCATGAAATTGTTCACCGTTGATGCCGTTCTTTAAATCAATATCAGGGTAACAGAACCCGGTCGATGGCATGCACCACCCCATTGCGGCACATAATATTAGTGGCCACGATATTGGAGCGGTTACCGGCATTTCCATTACCGGTGATGGAGGGCCCGCCGCCTGCTGCAAGATTAACGACGGTATTTCCGCCGGCCAGCATTTGCAGGTTTCCGTTCGACAGGTCAGATGAGAAAGCTCTTCCGCCCACCACGTGGTACCGTAATACAGCCAGCAGCGTTGCCACAGGAATATTATTTATATCGTTGGTTCCCAATGCGCCCAGCAGTTGAGTAAATGCCGCATTGGTGGGGGCAAACACGGTGATGGTTGCACTGCTTAACGTACTGATAAGATTAGGATCTCCACCCGGGGCATTATTGGCTCTTACAATGGCTTTTACCAATGAATCAAGACCAGAGCCTGGCGCTTGTGCAGTGGCTACTATATTGCCGGATGGTTTATTCAATGCCTTTTCCAGCATATGGATAACCCCATTGTCTGCACCAACATCGGCTTTTACAACAGCAATACCATTTACATAAACACCGGAAGCTTTCCGGGTAACAAAAACAGAATCCCCGCCTGCTGTTATCACTTTTGCATTCGGCCCGGCAGGAACATCGCCGGATAAAACTTTGGCGCCAAGGGTATGATACAATAAAAGCGATTTAAGCTGGTCAGGGGTTAATGCAGCAACGGTGGCGGAAGTGATTCCGGCAGCCGCAAAGGAAGCATTGTCAGGAGCAAATACAGTGAAAGGACCAGCTCCTTTAAGGGTACCGTCAAGACCGGCCTTTACCACTGCTTCTTTGAGCACACTGAAGGTGGGTGTATTCACCACCACATCGGTGATGGTATTGGGGGCCTGGGTTAGCATTTCATCATCGTCTTTTTTGCAGGAGGCGAGGCTGATAACCGCCCCTGAAAAAATCAATAGTAATAATTTGTTGATTGTTGTTTTCATTGTTGAATGATTTTGGTTTGTACTCATATCAACAAAAAACAACCCGGCCAGATCCGCCTCGGGGAGTGGGTTGTAAAACTTCAGGAGTGAACCGCCGGTTTTGTTGTGTGAAAAAGGCCGCCCCGGAGAGGCGGCCTTTAAAAAAGCTTTTCCTGTATCTATTCTGTGCTCCAGCTCATCTCCCCGCCTTTCTCATCCTTTAAACTGATGCCCACAGAAGCAAGCTGGTTACGTATCTTATCACTGGTGGCAAAATCCCTTTTAGCTTTCGCTTCTTTTCTTATTTCTATCAGCAGCTCCATCACATCGCCCAGTTTTCCATCACCGGAAGGGGTGTTCTTTAATCCGAAAATATCTTCCAGGTACAATTTGAATTTTTGCTGAAGATGCAATAGTGCCGCAGAAGAAATAGCATCCGCTTTTATCAACCCGTCCTTTATTGAATTGATCACCGGTACCAGTTCAAACATGTTGCCTAAAACTTTGGCAGTATTGAAATCATCATTCATGAACTCGTCAAATTCATTCAACAGCTTATTTACTTTTGCCTCCAGTTCCTGGTCGGTTGCTGCTCCCTTGTCGCTCACTGCCTGCAGCTTCTTCAGCACTTCATAGGCATCCCATAAGCGCTTTAATCCCTTCTCCGAGGCCTGCAATGCTTCGTTACTAAAGTCGAGGGTACTGCGGTAATGTGTTTGCAGCATGAAGAATCGCACCACAATCGGTGGATAGGCTTTTTCGAGCAACGGGTGATTGCCGGTAAATAATTCTTCGGGTAAAAATCCATTGCCCAGCGATTTA
>DAOQRQ010000073.1:0-10164 GCA_035355815.1 Ferruginibacter sp.
AATAAAAAATTATAGTCGGCAAATATCTTGTTTTTAAGCTGCCCGGCAAAATAGGCCGTATCGCCCCCGGTTAAAACAGCGTTAAAGTTGCCGTATTTAGCGGAATACGCATCAATAAAACCATCTATTTCAAAGGTCATCCCGGCTATAACCCCGCTTTGCATATTGGTTTTGGTATCGTAACCTATTAGGGGAAAATTCCAGTCTTTTTGCACCAAAGGAAGTTTGGCAGTATAATATTCCATGGCTTTGAACCGCATTTCCATCCCCGGCGAAATGCTGCCCCCCAGGAATTGCTGGTACTGGTTTATAAAATTATAGGTGATGCAACTGCCCAGGGCGATCACCAGGTTGTTCCTGCCCGGGTAAAAACGGGCTGCGGCTGCACAAAGGGCCAGCCGGTCGGACCCGATCGTTTCGGGTTTGGCAGACGGGATGGTAAAATTGATCTTGGTGAGGTGGGAGACCTTATGAAAAACCGTTCTTGCTTTCAGCAACGCTTCCATTTCAACGTTGTGGCTGATCACCGAAGAAAGAATTGCTTTTTGCGGATCATGCTCATCCAGTATTTTCTCAATGGTTTCGGTGCTGTCGTTTTCCAGCACAAGATCGCCCATGAAGTTATCGTCTTCAAACAGGGCCGCCTTAAGCCGGGTATTGCCAAAATCAAAGCAGAGTGTTTTTGTCATCAGAGGCCCTTCAGGTTTTTAAAATGTCCGTTCAGTTTTACTTTTTCTTTCAATGTTTCCATTTCAGCAAGCACCGGTATCACTTTTTTAAGATGGCGTTTTAAATATTCCTGGCGCTGCAGTTCCTGCAACAGTTCAAGTAATTCGTATTCTTCCTGCAAGGAAAGGCCGGCATGATGCGCCACATCATAACTCCACAGTTCATTATCCGGCTTGGCAAACTTCTTTTCGATATTAAGCAGTTTGTGCAGTTCTTTAATTCCGTTCACAATGCCCTGCATCAATGCCCGGTTTCCTTTCTCATCATTATCGGGGTAGCTTACAATGGCGCCGCTGTACAGTTTATCGGGCAGGGTATTGATCATTTCCAGCATGCGGAATACCTGCAACCCTTTTGTTTTAATATCCATCTTACCATCTTCGTATTCTTTACTGATCTCGGTTACCTCAACCACGGTTCCCATTTCATTTATCTTATCATTGATCACCGATGGTATGCCAAATGGTTTTTTTGCCTCAAAACATTCGTGAATGAGTTGCTTATAGCGGGGTTCAAAAATATGCAGGTTCAGTTGCTCACCGGGAAAGACAACGATGCCAAGCGGAAATATGGGAATGAAATTGGTCACAGGTTATTGTTTTTAAAATCAGGATTCGGGTTGATCTTTCATCACTTTAAGGTAACGATATTTCATAAAAGTGTACATTGATGTTGTTTTGGCAATAAGAAATCCTTCCTTCCCGTCTAAAAACCCCAGCCGGAATATATAGTGCTGCAGGAAGGCAAACAGCGGCGATAAATACAACTTGAAAAAATCCGCTTTTTTTCCCGATTCAAAATACTTCTTTGCATTCATGCGGGCGTAGCCGGTCATTTTATCGGTATACTCCTGGCGGCTTTGTACAGTGTAGTGAAGAATATTCCCTTTCAGCATGGTTACTTTAACGCCTTCGGGAAAGATAAGATTCTCGTGAACCGCCGCATTGTTCCATGCTATTTTCTTCCGGTTAAACAACCGGATATGTTTATCAAAACCCCATTCGCCGAATCGTATCCATTTATTGCAGAAGAAATTCTTAAAGCGGATGTTGAACACTTCATTCTCATTTTGTAACGAAAGCTGCTGCAACGACCGCTTCAGTTCTTCATCAATTGCTTCATCGGCATCCAGGCTAAGTATCCAGTCGTTCTTGGCGGCGGCAATGCCTTTGTTCTTATTGATACCATACCCGGCCCAGTCTGTTTCAATGATATGGGCGTTAAATTGCCGGCATATCTTCACGGTATCATCGGTACTTCCGCTGTCAACGATCACCACATCACTGATGACCGGTTGCAGGCTCTGCAGGGTGTTACCAATGATATGGGCCTCATTCTTTGTAATGATGACAACCGAAATGTTCATGCTGCAAAGAAACAATAAAAATCAGCACAGCAAAGATTGGCCGGCCCGGTCATAAAACTTATTTAGTTTGGAATTTGAAATTAAACCTTGAAATTTGTTCAATGTGGAAGCAACAGTTAGATGAAATAAAGCAAGGCAACCCTAAAACACTTGCCCGTTGCATTTCCTGTATTGAGAATGAAGTACCGGGTTACGAAGACCTGTTACTGGAGCTACCCGGTTCTGCTACTCCTGTAATTGGTATCACCGGCCCGCCCGGCGCCGGCAAAAGCACCCTGGTGGATGCATTGATCGGCTCCCTCGTCAGCGACGGAAGATCGGTGGCTGTGCTTTGTGTTGATCCTTCTTCCCCTTTTAACCTGGGTGCCCTCTTAGGCGACCGCATCCGCATGAGCGAATGGTATAACGATCCGAAAGTGTTCATTCGTTCATTAGCAACAAGGGGTTCATTAGGTGGTTTACATCCGAAGATCATTGAGATAAGCGACCTGTTAAAAGCGGCTCCCTTTGATTATATTATTATAGAAACAGTTGGTGTGGGCCAGAGCGAAGTGGAGATCGCGGGGTTGGCAGATGCAACCGTAGTAGTAGTGGTGCCTGAGGCCGGCGACGAGGTACAGACCATGAAAGCGGGCTTAATGGAAATAGCCGACATTTTTGTGGTAAACAAGGCCGACCGGCCCGATGCCGACCTCTTTGTAAAGAACCTGCGCCTGATGCTGGCCCCCGCTTTTCATACACACAGCATGGAAGTGCCGGTGATAAAGACCATTGCCTCGCAAAAGAACGGCATTGATGAACTGGTTAAAAAGATCAACGAGGTATTACTTCATCAAAAAAATGGTGAAAAAAAATACTGGCTGCTTGCCGAAAAAGCCTTTCAGCTTCTTCAACAAAGAAAAATGGCGGGTATAGATAAGGCTGCATTAAAAGAGGATATCAAAAAAGCAGGTAACGGTTTTAATGTATACCGTTTTATAAAGGATTATTAGTATCTCTTGCTTCCTGCTCTTCAAATTTTTTATTGTTCTTCCACCAGCGGTAGCCAATAAACCCTACAATGGCAAAGGGCATCATCATAAGATATAAGATGGCCGAATTCATTCCCTGGGCAGGTTTTTCTCCCAGTTGCAGGGATGTTTTGGTACAAACCGAACACTGGGCAGCAGTATTTTGTGCTGAAAAAAATCCCAGGAAGATGAATAATAATATACCAAAGAAATATTTCATTGCTGCCGCAAAGGTACGGCAGCAAAAGCTATATGCACACAATGTTTAACAGAAAATAAAGGCCTGATTTGTTCAAAAAAACTGCAGATGGCCTTATTTTGCAACAAATACAGTTTACGTATTATGAAAAAACTTTTACTCCTTCTTTTTACCATATTTACTTTTTCCGCCGCTTTTGCACAGCTCTATAATGCAAAAGGTTTTTACACAGCAGGACTTGATCTCAAAAACAAGAATATGTTCCTGGAAGCAATGGCTGCATTTAAAAAAGCCATTATGCTTGATAAAAAATTCGATTCTGCCTACGTGGAAATGGGGAGTATATATGCCAAGACCATGAATCCCGATAGCGCTGTTTGGTATTATAACAAAGCTATTTCCATCAACCCGTTGATGACAACAGCACATATTGCGCTTGGAAATTATTACCGGGACTTGAAGCCAAACTATGACTCGGCACTTATCTGTTACTATACAGCCCTTAAAACAGACAGTCTCAACAAAACAACTTACTATAGTATTGCCTGGTGCTATAATGCCAAAGGGGAACATGAAAAAGCGATTCCCTATGCAGTGAGGGCGCTGGAAATAGACAATAACTACCGGCCTGCTTATGGCGAACTGGGTCACGCCTACCGCAGAACAGGAAAATTCAAAGAGGGGATCGAACAGTTTAAAAAGAACCTTGCCATTTCTGTCGTTGATGTTGCCATACTATATTCCGGCTTTTGCTACACGGAGTTAAACGACAAAGAAGGCGCCCTGCAGCAATACGAAGAACTAAAAAAGGTAAATGAGAAAATGGCTGCTTCGCTGAAGAAGAAGATTGATACCATGAAATAGGTTTTACTTATCCCTTACCGGTACAAGCCTTTGTTTCAAATGGTCTGAAGCATTGAAATAGTATGATGGCCCTTTAAAATGAAACCAGGTTATGCAGGAAAGCTGAAGAAGAAAACAGATGCCCTTTAGTTTCTTTCGGAGGGCCTTATCTCTGATGCCGCTGATGCACTATGAAAGATCTCCTGGTCGAAGAATTTAGGTTCGGTTACAAAAGCTTTTAATTCTCCTTTCATTATTGTTGAACTCAACAGGTCATCGGCCCTGTACACAACGGGGGTTTGTGCAGCCAGCAGTTTTTTTGCGGCAGACAAGCTAATGGCATAAGCATGTGTGCAATCATGAAATCCGGCTTTTTTTAAATGCCTGCTGTACGGCTTGGGAAGAAGATTGCTTACCATGGTATAACTCCATTTCATCAGCCCCAGTGCACTGGCGATCTTATAAAAAAACTGCTTTGCCTTCAGGCCTGCCGTTACCTGTTCGTGTTTTAAGTATCCCAGGTAAACCAATTCCCAACCGGCGGGAAGCTCTTGCAATGCCTGTGGTAATGCCGCTATATTATCAGCCAAAGGAAATACATCGTCTTCCAGTACCAGCACTTTTTGCCATTGCTGTTTTATCATTTCTTCGTAAAGCATGCGGTGCGAAAGGGAACAGGCTATTTCGCCAGGGTTGAGGGCCTTGCCCTGCCGTTGATTTTTTTTTGCCAGCGCTTCATTATATACTCCTTCTTTTTCTAACAGCCCTGCATCAAGCTTCTGTTTATCGGCCCCCCAGAAAAAATCAAAGGATAGCCCTTCAAGTTTCTGTGCTACCTGCCGGTGCCGGTCGGTAAACCGGGTAACAGATACTACCAGTATCTTGTCAAAGTACTGCTCAAGGGTATTACATATGCTTGCGGGAACTGGCAATTTTTATTTTTTAGTTTTACAAAAATAACCGTTTAAATGTATTGAATGAGCCTGCTGGTATGCTATTAAAATTCCGGGGCGGTTATTTTCAAGCCTTAATAACTTATTTTTAATCCTGTTTAATAAGATCCCGGCAATTAATTTATGGAAAAGCCATTTATCTCCATTTGTATTCCTGCTTATAAGCGTGCAGAAAATCTGCAGCGTTTATTACGTTCTGTTGCCAGTCAAACATTCAGGGACTATGAAATCATCATTACAGACGACAGCCCGGATGATTCTGTTGCCGGCCTGGTCCGGCAATTTTCAGCTTCATTACCTATTCAATACAGTAAGAATGAACCGGCTGCCGGCATGCCTGGCAACTGGAATATTGCCCTGCAAAAAGCAAGCGGGCAATGGCTAAAGCTGATGCATGACGATGACTGGTTTGCACACCCGGGCGCTTTGCAAAGGTTTGCAGCAGCAGCGGCTAACACAAGTGATGCCTTTATTTTCTCGGCCTGTAATAATATTTATTCTTCTTCCGGCAGGGAAGTGAATGAATTTTTATCCGGCTGGAAAAAAGACATGCTGGAAGAAACTCCCCTGAATCTTTTTTTTGCCAATGTGATCGGGCATCCAAGCACGGTGATGCACCGGAAAGATGAAACAATATCATACGACAGCAACTATAAATGGGTGGTGGATATTGATTTTTATATCCGTTATATGCTGGCGCATCCCGGCTATGAATATATTGATGAAATGCTGGTGAATATAGGCACCGACGATACCCAGGTTTCTTATTCGCTGTATAAAAATCCAAAGGTGGAAGTGCCTGAGTATTTATCCATGCTTGCCAAATTTCCCCCCGGCCTTTTGCTGCAACATGAATATGTATTTCATTGTGTATGGAACCTGGTAAAAAGGTTCCGGATAAAAAATCCGGAGACGATAAAAGACCTGGGATATAACGGGCAGTTGCCGGATCATATAGAAGACATCATTGCTTTTCAGAAACCGATCCCACGCATAGTGATCAAGCAGACCAACTGGTCGAAGATGCTGATGAAGCGTTGCTACAAAAAGATAAAAGGTCAGGGAGCATATAAATAAAACGCAGCCTGGTCGCCTTGTTTGTCCCGGTTACTTTGCGCTGCAATTGCAGCAAACTCTTTTATCTTCTCTTTTGTATAAGACGACGCAGCCCTGTCTACCATGTACGATCCCTTCTCCATTAACGCAACATTGTTTTGATATTGTTCGCTGGCCCAGATATGATAAGGGCCGGAGTCGAACTCAATATGCTTCAGCTGCATCCCGGCCTGCTCTGCCAGCAACTGCATACTTTTTACGGTATGAACGATGATATGCCGGGGGGCATCCAGTCCAACCCAGTTCAACCCGTACTTTTTCCATCCGTACATACCCATCAGGGGTATGCGTATCAAAATAAATTTACCTGGGTTGAGGAGTTTCTTTAACTGCATCAATACTTTCAAGGGTTCATCCATATGCTCAAACGCATGGTGCAGCATGATATAATCGAATTTGCCCTGCATTTCATATATGTCCTTCTTATAAATATTCACAGCCCCGTATTGCTGTTCGGTATCAATAAAAGGGTCGATGCCGGTGAGATTCGTAAACCCGATCTTATAAAGATTAAGCAGCAGGCTGCCGTTACCGGTGCCCACATCCAGTATGGCATCATCGTATTTCACCCCGGCGGTTTTCATCCAGGAAAAATATTCGGGTTTTTTATACCCGATAGAAAGAAGGCCTCCCAGTACCGGGTTCTTTCCATACAAAAGATAACCGGCTTTTATTTTTCGCAGCAGATCTGGTTTCTGGTTCTTATTCATTCCGAGGTTGAAGGAGTAATAATCCTCGTTGGGATAGTATTTACCCAGGTCTCCGGGAATTTGCTGCAACTGCATTAAACCACAGTTGCCACACTCCATATATGTAAAGGTTTCCCGCAGGCCCAGTTGCATTTCACGTACCTGGTGCAATTTATTATCGACCTCATTACCACAAACTTTACAAATACCTGTTGCCATTATTGCAGTATTAATAGGATGCAAACTTAATTATTTAAACGCTTGCGGATGAAATCAGGAAGATAAAAAAATCCCCTGTTGTGTAACAGGGGATCAAATTCAATGTAAACTGTCTTAAGCAGTTTCCGTACTCATCTGCTTCTGTACTTTCTTCCTGTCTTCCTCATTCAATATCACTTTACGCATGCGGATGTTCTTAGGCGTAACTTCTATGCACTCGTCCTGCTGGATATACTCCATGCATTCTTCCAGTGTCATCAGTGTTTTTGGAGCGATGCGGCTTGCATCATCGCTGCCACTGGCACGGTGGTTGGTCAGTTTCTTTGGTTCCGTTGCATTCACCACAAGGTCTCCTGGTTTTATATGCTCCGCAATAACCTGTCCTGCATAAACCTCTTCTCCCGGATCAACAAAGAAGGTTCCCCTGTCCTGTAACTTATCAATTGAGTATCCTGTTGTTTTATCGGTATTCTTCGAAAGCAATACGCCGTTATTACGTCCGGGTATTGGTCCTTTCCAGGGGCGGTATTCAATAAAGCGGTGAGCCATTACGGCTTCCCCGGCTGTATTGGTGAGCATATTGCTTCTCAACCCGATCAATCCACGGGATGGGATCTCAAATTCCAGGTGCTGCATTTCGCCCTTGGTTTCCATTACGATCAGTTCTCCTTTACGCTGTGTAACGAGGTCGATAACCCTTCCGCTGAATTCCTGCGGCACGTCCACTACCAGGTTTTCATAAGGCTCACATTTTTTACCATCGATCTGTTTTACCAATACCTGCGGTTGTCCTACGGTCAGTTCATACCCTTCCCGGCGCATGGTCTCGATTAAAATGCCTAAATGCAAAATACCACGACCAAACACCAGGAAACTGTCAGCACCATCGGTATCTTCAACCCGTAATGCCAGGTTCTTTTCTGTTTCTTTCATCAGCCTGTCACGCAGGTGGCGTGAGGTAACAAATTTTCCGTCTTTACCAAAGAATGGAGAGTTGTTGATGCTGAAAAGCATACTCATGGTTGGTTCATCCACGCTGATAACCGGTAAGGCTTCCGGGAATTCGGAATCGCAAATAGTATCCCCAATATTAAATTCTTCCAACCCAACAATGGCACAGATATCACCGGCACTTACTTCGGTTGCTTTCTTTTTGCCCAGCGCTTCAAACGTATATAGTTCTTTAACTTTTGATTTCAATATCCTGCCATCGGCCTGCACCAATACTATATTCTGTCCTTCCTTGATAACTCCTCTTGCCACTTTACCCACGGCAATTCTTCCCAGGAAAGAAGAATAATCAAGCGAAGTGATCTGCATCTGCGTGGTTCCTTCATTTACTTTTGGTTCCGGAACATGTTCGAGAATAGCATCCAGCAACGGAAAGATATTATCCGTTTGGGTCAGCGATGTGTTCATCCAGCCCTGCTTGCTGCTTCCATAAACGGTAGGGAAGTTCAGCTGTTCTTCCGTAGCATCCAGGTTAAAGAATAATTCAAACACGGCATCGTGCACTTCATCCGGGCGGCAATTAGGCTTATCTACTTTATTGATAACAACGATGGGATGCAATCCCAATTGCAATGCTTTCTGTAATACAAAACGTGTTTGCGGCATGGGGCCTTCAAAAGCATCCACGAGCAACAGAACGCCATCGGCCATTTTTAATACCCTTTCTACTTCACCACCAAAGTCACTGTGACCCGGGGTATCAATCACGTTAATTTTTATGCCCTTATAGGTTACGGATACGTTCTTACTGAAGATGGTGATCCCCCGCTCTCTTTCCAGGTCATTATTATCCATGATCAACTCACCCGTTTCCTGGTTATCCCGGAAAATATTGGTGCTGTGGAGGATCTTGTCCACCAGCGTTGTTTTCCCGTGGTCAACGTGGGCAATAATGGCGATGTTCCTGATATTCATACTATAAAAAAATTGAAGCCGCAAAGGTACGCCAATTAAGCCGGATGGCAAGACTAATTATTAATTAACTCAGGACCGGATTACTTTTCAAAAAACGGGGTATTAACAGTAAATTACCTCAATGAAGAATGTACGGAAAACAGGGAGCCGAAAGCGGATAGCCATGGTGGCGCATGACAACAAAAAAGCCGAACTCATTGAATGGGCCATTTACAATAAAACATCCCTTGCAAAGCATGAACTGATCGCCACGGGCACCACCGGCAAACTGCTGGAAGAAGAACTGGACCGGCCAGTTAAAAAAATGCTGAGCGGACCGCTGGGTGGTGATCAACAGATCGGCGCCATGATCGCAGAAGGCAAAATTGATGTGCTTATTTTTTTCTGGGACCCCATGGAAGCCCAGCCACACGACAGCGATGTAAAAGCCTTGCTCAGGTTGGGTGTTGCCTGGAATATTTTACTGGCATGCGACAGGGCCACGGCTGATTTTATACTTACTTCTCCTTTAATAATGGATGAATACGAGATCATCATCCCCGATTACAGCGAATACATGAACAGGAAGTTAGAGAAATAAAAAGCTGCAATGATATGATCATTGCAGCCTTTACTACCGTTCGTTATTTCGTTCTTATTTCTTTACCAGCTTCTCTACATAGGCTTGTCCATCGGCAATCGCTTTGATGTAATAAACACCGGCAGCAAAACTTTCAATATTCACTATGTACACACCACTTGCTGTGTTGTTCATTAACTGGTTCATTACTGTTTTGCCCGAAGCATCTGTGATACTGATACTAATTGTGTTATGTTTTAAAGGAAGAATGACACGTACGCTTGCCGATGCAGGGTTGGGTTGCAGTACCATTTTATTTCCTCCTTCATCGATCCTGGCCCGGCGGATCTCAGAAACCCTTTCTATGCCATCAATATCTACCTGGCGCAGGCGATAATAATACCATACGCCTTTGGTAACATTATAGTCCACAAAATTGTATTGACTGAGCTGGTTGCTGTTGCCTCTTGCAGCCAATGTGCCAATGGCGGTAAACTGCACCCCATCGGTACTGCGTTCTGCAATAAAACTCTTTGTATTGATCTCGGCCTTTGT
>DAOQRQ010000074.1:0-10100 GCA_035355815.1 Ferruginibacter sp.
CCGTAATTGCTGTAGGCGCTTTTGATGCACACATGGGTGCGGTAGGCGGACAAATTGAACCCCACCACCTTAGTAAAGTGATGGGTACTTCCACCTGCGATATGCTGGTGGCGCCCATAAATGAAATGGACGGGAAACTGGTGAAAGGAATTTGCGGACAGGTTCCCGGCTCTGTCATCCCCGGTATGATGGGACTGGAAGCAGGACAAAGCGCTTTTGGTGATGTATATGCCTGGTTCCGGAATTTACTGAGCTGGCCCATCGACCAGTTGAGTGATGATGAAGATATGAAACAGGCCATGCGTGATAAGATCATTGCAGCTTTATCTGCCGAAGCGGCAACGCTTCCGTTAAATGAAAACGATGAACTGGCTATTGACTGGCTGAACGGACGGCGTACGCCCGATGCGGATCAATCGCTAAAAGCGGCTATCGTTAATTTGAGTTTAGGAAGCGATGCGCCGAAGATATTTAAAGCCCTGGTGGAAGCAACCTGTTTTGGCGCCAAAGCCATCGTTGAACGTTTTATCCAGCAGGGAATCCCGGTAAAAGGCCTGATCGGTTTGGGAGGCGTTGCCAAAAAGTCGCCATACATCATGCAGGTGATGGCCGATGTAATGAATATGCCGATACGGATCCACCGGTCGGAACAAACCTGTGCCGCAGGGGCAGCTATGTTTGCCGCAACAGCAGCCGGGCTTTATGAAAAAGTGGAAGACGCCATGAATGCCATGGGGCAGGGTTTTGATGTAACATACAAACCAGGTCCATCAAATACAGCCCTGTACAACAAAAGGTACAACCGTTATAAAGAATTGGGTAATTTTATTGAACAACAAAGCAGGTAATGAGCAGGTACAAACATATCAGGGAAGAAGCAAACAAAGCAAACAAACGGTTACCTGAACTGGGATTGGTTCTTTTTACGTTTGGCAATGTAAGTGTGGCCGACCGGAGTCTTGGCGTATTTGCCATCAAACCAAGCGGCGTGGATTATGATGAACTTACTCCCGAAAAAATGGTGATCGTTGATTTTGATGGTAACACAATAGAAGGCGATCTCCGTCCTTCATCCGATACGCTTACCCACGCCCTTCTTTATAAACAATGGGAAAAGATCGGAAGCATTGTTCATACACACAGCACCTATGCAACGGCCTGGGCACAATCGCAACGTGACATTCCGATCTTTGGAACCACGCATGCTGATCATAATACGGTTGACATTCCCTGTGCCCCGCCCATGAGTGATGAAATGATAAAAGGGAATTATGAATACGAGACCGGGCTGCAGATAATCAATTGTTTTAAAGAGAGGGGACTGAATTATGAAGAAGTGGAAATGATACTGGTGGGCAACCATGCACCATTCACCTGGGGCAAAACGGCTGATAAAGCAGTGTACAACAGTGCTGTTCTTGAAAGTGTGGCACAGATGGCATTGCTTACCGAACAGATAAATCCCAATGCACCCAGGCTGAAAGAAGCATTGATAAAAAAACATTTTGAACGTAAACACGGTCCGGATTCTTATTACGGGCAATCCTGAATAAAGAAAATAAAATGAAACAACAACGCTATCTCTTATTTATTGCAGTGATGATGGTTGCCGCCTGCAATAACAATTCTTCAACAGAAACAAAAGCTGCATCGTTTACCATCACCGAAAAACCATTCGGCAATTTTGAAAATGCTGCTGTTACCGAATTCACAATAACAAACCCGTCGGGTATGCAGGTAAGCATCCTTAATTATGGCGGCACCGTAACAAAGATCATCACTAAGGATAAGAACGGGAATGACGGCAATGTGATCCTGGGTTATGATTCGTTACGTGGTTACCTGCAGAAAGGCAATCCGTATTTCGGTTGCCTGGTGGGCCGCTATGCAAACCGCATTGCCAATGCAAAGTTCAGTTTAGACAGCGCCACATATACATTAGCGGCAAACAATAACGGGCAAAGCCTCCATGGCGGGTTAATGGGTTTTGATAAAGTAATGTGGAAGGCAGAGAAACCGGCAGGCGACAGCAGTTTAAAACTGACTTATATAAGTAAAGACGGAGAAGAAGGTTACCCGGGCAATTTAAATGTGGAAGTTATCTATACACTTACATCTGCCAACGAACTGAAGATCGGATATAAAGCCACTACCGATAAAGCAACGCCGGTGAATCTTACCAATCATTGTTACTTTAATTTATCTGCCGGCGCCGATTCAACGATCCTTGGCCATGCATTGATGATGAATGCAGCTAAATACACGCCTGTGAATGATAAACTGATCCCGTTGGGCGATCATGTGGATGTGAAGAATACGCCGTTCGATTTTACAAGCTCAAAACTGATCGGGAAAGAAATTGATAGTGTAAAAGGCGGCTATGATCATAACTGGGTACTGAACCGTACGGGAACTGGCCTGGAAATGATCGCAACCTTATCCCATGCAGCAAGCGGACGTATAATGGACATATTTACCACCGAACCGGGATTGCAATTTTACAGCGGCAATTTCCTGGATGGAACATTGGCCGGCTGCATCGGCGGTAAGCCCTATGTATTGCATGGCGGCCTGTGCCTGGAAGCACAGCATTTCCCGGATAGCCCTAACCAGCCTGCTTTTCCAAATACCATTTTAAAACCGGGCGAAACGTATACGCAAACAACCGTTTATAAATTCTCCGTAAAATAATTGTATGAGTTTACAAAGTCTTAAAAGATCAGAGATATGGTTTGTAACCGGCAGCCAGCACCTGTATGGCGAAGAAACCTTGAAACAGGTCGCTGTTCATTCCAGGCAGATCGCTGCATTCCTGAATGAGCATAAGCATATACCGGTGCAGGTAAAATTCAAACCGGTGGTAAAATCGCCGGAAGAGATATCGGCCCTTTGCCAGGAAGCCAATGTTGCAAACAACTGCATTGGCATTGTTGCATGGATGCATACGTTCTCCCCGGCAAAGATGTGGATCGGCGGACTGAAGATCATGCAAAAGCCATTGCTTCACCTCCACACCCAGTTCAACCGCGATATTCCATGGAGCAGTATCGATATGGATTTTATGAACCTGAATCAAAGTGCACATGGCGATCGGGAGTTTGGATTTATGATGAGCCGCATGCGGCTGAACCGAAAAGTAGTGGTTGGGCATTGGCAGGATGAGACAGTTATTCAGCAGGTGAATGTATGGAGCAGGGCTGCTGCTGCCTGGCACGACTGGCAGGGCGCACGGTTTGTACGCTTTGGCGATAACATGCGTTACGTAGCGGTAACGGATGGCGATAAAGTGGAAGCCGAAATGAAATTCGGTTATTCAGTGAACACCCATGGTATCGGCGACCTGGTAACTGTGATAAATAAAGTACGGGAAGCGGAGATAGATAATTTAGTGGAGGTATACAGCGCTTCATACAAACTGGCTGCCTCCTTAAAGAAGAACGGAGCTCAGCACCAGTCATTACGGGATGCGGCTAAAATTGAAATTGGGTTACGCAAATTTTTAAAAGCCGGGAATTATAAAGGCTTTACCGATACGTTTGAAGACCTGCATGGTTTGCTGCAACTGCCCGGTATTGCCGTACAACGCCTGATGGCAGAAGGCTACGGCTTTGGCGGTGAAGGTGATTGGAAAACAGCGGCATTGGTACGTGCCATGAAAGTGATGGGCAGCGGGTTAAAAGGCGGCAACAGTTTTATGGAAGATTATACGTATCACTTTGAACCGGGTAATAACCTGGTACTTGGTTCTCATATGCTGGAAATATGCGAAAGTATTGCAGGCGGAAAACCTTCCTGCGAAATTCATCCCCTGGGTATCGGTGGTAAGGCCGATCCCGTGCGCCTGGTATTTAATGTGGCAGCCGGCGAAGCGCTGAATGCATCGATCGTGGATATGGGCAATCGTTTTCGTTTGCTGGTAAATGAAGTAACGGCTGTTGCGCCAAAAGCCGAACTGCCAAAGCTTCCGGTAGCAAGGGTTTTATGGAAACCAAAGCCTGATATGTCAACCGCTGCAGCAGCATGGATACTGGCAGGCGGCGCTCATCATACCTGCTACAGCCAGAATTTGAGTGCGGCGTATTTACAGGACTTTGCTGAAATGGCCGGCATTGAAATGGTGCTGATAAACAACGAAACCAGGATACCACAATTTAAAAATGAACTGAAGTGGAATGATGTGTATTACCAGTTGAACAGGTAGCATTGATCCCGGAGCTCAGATCATTTTCTTAATAAGTTTACCCAGTATCATCAGTCCGTAATCCATATCATCATTCCAGGGTTTGCCAAAACAGATGCGGATGCAGTTGCCGTAATTATTACCGGCAGAGAATATTTTTCCCGGAACGATGGATATATGATGTTTCATCGCCTCCGTACGCAACTTAAAGGCGTTTACTTTTTTATTCAGCTCCAGCCATAGAATAAATCCGCCATGCGGCCTGGATACTTTTGTATCGGGAGGGAAATATTTAATGATGGCCTGCACATAACGAAGACTCTGTGTGTGTAACGCCTTCCGCAGGTTCTTCAGGTGAAATTCATAACGGCCGTTCTTTAAGTAGTGTGCAATAGCTGCCTGCGTAAGGGTAGGGCCGCTGATATTCTGTATCCGCTTCAGTTGTTTCACCTGGTCGAAGAACTTACCCGGTATCACCCAGCCAATACGGTAGCCCGGGCTGAGCGATTTGGAAAGAGAAGAACAGTACATCACCAAACCTTTTGTATCGTAATACTTGCAGTTCTTCGGTCTTGTTTTTCCAAAATACAGTTCGCCATAAATATCGTCTTCAATAAGCGGTATGTTATGCTTTGTGATGATGTCTACCAGTTTCTTTTTATTCTCATCGGGCATGCAACTGCCCAGCGGGTTATTAAAATTGGGGATGAACACGCAGGCCTTAATGGAAAATTTCTTGATGGCTTTTTGCAAATGGTCCAGGTCAACCCCGTTGATAGGGTCGGTTGATATCTCCACCACTTTCAGTCCCAGGCTTTCAATGGCCTGGTAAATGCCGAAGTAAGTAGGACTTTCAATAGCCACCGTATCGCCCGGCGATGTAACGGCTTTTAAACAAAGACTGATCGCTTCCAAACATCCTGAAGTAACGATCACTTCATCGGGTTTTACATTGCCTCCCCAGTTAAATGCCAGTTTGGTTATTTGTTTACGCAGTTCCACATTGCCCTGTGTATGTTCATAATCCATACAATGGTCTTTGGTGTTGCGCAATGCATACACCACCGATTTATTCAGTTTGGCGCCGGGCAAAAGCGAAGCATCCGGTACAGCCAGTGCAAAGTTGGTGATGCCGGTTGCCGCTATATCGGTATAGATGGATGCGATCATTTCTTTTACACTCACGTCATGCGATACGGCTTCGGGGGTTACCAGGTTGGGCAGCTCGGGATAGCGGTTATGGTTGAACCGTACATAGTAACCCGACTTAGGTCTTGATTCAATAAGTCCCCTTCCTTCGAGATGGTAATAGGCCTGGAAAGCCGTGCCCATGCTGATCCCGTACTTATCGCTGAGGAGCCGTACCGAGGGCAGCTTGTCGCCGATCTTCAGCACTTCTTCGGCGATCATTTTCTCCAGGCCATCGGCTACCTGTATATACTTATGATCGTCTGAATTGAATGTTGTTTTCATTTGTTTAAAATCTGATATAGTCAAAAATACTAAATCTGAATCTGTTTTGTGCAAAAAAAAATGACAATTTTTGTTCTGTCGTTTTTGAGACCGTATGATTTTTAGTTGAATCAGTATAATAGTTGAAAGATGAATCGTATAAAAGTAATTGACTACCGGCCGGAGCATCAGCCTTTCTTTGAGCAATTCAACCGAAACTGGATAGAAAAATATTTTGTGATGGAACCAGTGGATGAGTTTGTACTCACCAATCCCGGGGAAGCATTGCTGAAACCGGGTGGTGCCATTTTAATGGCAACCTGTGATGGAGAAATAGCCGGAACAGTAGCGTTGCGAAAAGTAGATGATACAACCTTTGAGTTTACCAAGATGGCAGTGGACGAAAAATTCCGCCGCAGGGGTATTGCAGAAGCACTGAGCCTCGCCAGTTTTAAAAAGGCAAAGCAACTGGGAGCAGAAACAGTGATCCTTTACTCAAACAGTATCCTTACCGGGGCTATCCGCCTGTATGAAAAGATCGGGTTCAAACACATACCGGTGAATAACACCGAATACAAACGATCAGACGTAAAAATGAAAATAGAGATTTCTGAAGCAGTAGGAGCAATCCCTGAACTAATAAACCTTTAACCATTTTAAACAATTTTAAACCTTTCTATATGGAAACAACAGCAGATATTATGATCCGTAAAACACCCAACTCCCGCCTGAAGGAAGTGGATTTTGATAACCTGGAGTTTGGCAAATACATTTCCGATCACATGCTTGTATGTGATTATGCCAACGGCGAATGGAAGGAGCCGCAGATCGTTCCTTATGCTAATCTCTCGATGAGTCCTTCTGCACTGGCCTTGCATTATGGCCAAACCGTTTTTGAAGGGATGAAAGCTTTTCGCATGCACGATGGAAGCATCAACATCTTCCGGATGGACAAGCACTACGATCGATTTGTGAAATCACTGCAACGGATGTGTATGGCCGTGGTACCCAAAGAAATTTTTGTAGAAGGATTGAGACAACTGGTTGAACTGGATAAGGCCTGGGTTCCTTCCAAGCCTGGTAATGCACTGTACCTGCGGCCCTTTGTGTTTGCCAGCGAAGCAAGGTTTGGCGTAAAGGTTTCCGAAGAATACCGCTTTGTGATATTTACCGGCCCCGTGCCTTCTTTATATGCCGATCCCATAAAAGTAAAAGTAGAAACAGCATATATCCGTGCCGCAAAGGGCGGAACCGGCTTTGCAAAATGCGGCGGTAATTACGGCGCTGCTTTCCTGCCTACGCAAAATGCAAGGAATGAAGGATACGACCAGGTATTATGGACCGATGGCATTGCACATAAGTATATTGAAGAATCCGGTATGATGAACGTGATGTTTGTGATCGACGGTAAACTGGTAACCGCTCCTTTATCGGATTCGATATTAGATGGTGTTACAAGAGATTCCCTGCTTACACTGGCGAACGACCTGGGCTATAAAGCAGAAGAAAGGCCCATAGCCGTTGCCGAACTGGAAACGGCATTTAAGAACGGAACCATTACTGAGGCATTTGGTGCAGGTACGGCTGCCGTAGTAGCACCTATCAAAACAATCCATATAAATGGCATCGATTACAGTCTGCCAAAGTACGATACAAATAAACTGTTGTTCAGGTTAAAGGCAGGGTTGGAGAATATCCGCCTGGGGGTGAGCAATGATGTACACGGGTGGAATTTTATGTTGTAAAGTTGGTTCTTAAATAGCAAGTGCTTTGTGAAAACGATCTGTGTTCTGTGTGGTTCATAGTATACTGCCACATAGAACATGGATCTTTTTATTTCGGTTTATAATCAAATACCAGCACAGCATTCTCTTCCAGGCTGGCGCTGGAGAATAATTCATAACGTTTATTGCCGGCATATACCACCACCAACGCGGTGTTGGGCGGTATGCCCCCCAGGTTCTCGGCAAAAAGGGTAATCTCATGCCTTGCTTGCTTTTCATCCAGCTCCAGGTTTATCACAATGGGCTTTTCTGAAAGACGCTGATGACTTAATAACAACTTTCCGTTATAAAAAATACTTACCGTATCGCCATCAATAACGGCGTTGTCGTACACATTAAGGGTTATCGTTTTTACATTTACTTCCAGGTGGCTTTGTTCCTTATTTTTTCTATTGGTCAACAGTTTGGGTATGCTTACTGTATCTTTTAGAACGGGAATACTGTCATTCTTTGTAACCACCGGGGCCGGGATGATCCGGGTGCTGTCGGGTACCGGAACGGGTTGTTTTTTTACGACTGTATCTTTTATTTCTTTCTTCTGCTTTTTCTTTTTGGGTAAACAATCCTTCATCCTGTCGAGGATCTGTTGTGGCTGTGGTGCAACTTTTCGTAAGTAAACGAATTGAAGGTTTGATGAATCGCCGGTAAGCCTTGCCACCGCAAGTGCAAACTTAGTTGGCTGTTCCACCAAAACAGGTGCGCCATTCTCTATACGGAAAGCAAGATCAAGTTGCATCAAAAAATGATCCCCGCTGTTTCCTATAAAAGCAGTGCCGGTGAGAAAGTATCTTTTCAGTAACCTGTCGTAAGTTCCCTGGAAATAGGCTTTGCAAAAACTCCGTTGATCGTTCTTCACATAGTCCCAGGTATATCCGCATAGCTGATCGCCGTTCTGTATGATGTTAAGCTGTAAGAACTGGAACCCATTCAGGTCGCCTTCCCAGGTGCCGGTAATATTTTTTTGTGCCTGCAGATCAGCTGCAGCAATAAAAAGCAAAAGGAGAATGATATATCGCTTAGAGGTATTCATGCGATATTAAATTTACTTAATAAAAACCAAACAGGTTTGTAAGATCAGCCGGGTAACATTCTTTTTTACTTCAGCATTTTTTCAAAACACACACTGTTGTCCATATTGGCGTACTGCCCGTAATTTTCGGTCTGTGTATAACCGCTCCTGGTATACAATGCAATGGCTTCGGGCTGCCGTTTGCCGGTTTCTAACACACATTTCGTGTAGTGCATCTCGGCCGCCCATTTCTCCAGTTCGGCCAGTACCATGCCGGCAATTCGTTTACCCCTGCTTTGAGGCAGGGTATACATGCGTTTCACTTCCATGATGCCGGCATCAAATTCCCTGATGGCACCCGAACTTACCGCCTTTCCGTTCTCATAGGCAACCAGGCAATGCTTCAGCATATTCGTTTTGTTGAACTGGGCATAAAATGCATGCTCAGCTCCATCCCTTTCTGCCAGGTCGGCATCCAGCAGTTTTACCAGCTCAATAAAATCAGTATTGGTTGAATCGGTTCTTACTAATTCTATCATCGATCGTTTTGTTAGCATAACAAAGTTGCGTTTTTTGCCTCTTCCGGGCAAGATATCTTTTGCAGTATATGCGTGCATGAGGCGCTTAATACGAAAAGACTCACCGTATTCTTACTATAGGACATAAAAGCCAAAAGACGTATTTTTAAAAATAATTCAACAGCCACTTTTATTATTACCACTATGAGAATTTTTATAGCAACGATACTATTGAGCTTTATTTCTTTTCAGCAGGGTCATGCGCAGGACTTCATCTTTAAACTGATGGAACGTAACGATCTGAAAGTAGAAGAGGCAGCTGATATTGCCCGCCGTTATTTTGATACAGCCGGAACAGACCGAAGCACCGGCTACAAACATTTTCAACGCTGGTTATACGAACGCCGTTTTCATATGGATGAAAACGGATTTTATATTGATCCTGCCACTGAGTGGCAAACATGGAAGCAGACAAGTCCCCAAAATCAAAACATGGCTGCTGCTGCCAGCTGGACCGAGCTGGGGCCCTGGGGCTGGACATACACTTCCGGCTGGAACCCCGGTACGGGAAGATTAACCGATGTAGCTATAAACCCATCCGATACCACGATCATCTATGTTACTTCGCCCGGTGGCGGAATATGGAAGAGTACTACCAGCGGCAACAGCTGGACACCGCTGCAGGATTTTAATGCCACCTGGATGAATATGTATTCAGTAACGATCGACCCTTCTAACATCAATACTGTTTATGCCGGCAATGCATCGGGTAACCTGATGAAAAGCACCAACGCCGGTTTTACCTGGACGAACTTAGGTTCGGGACCAAGCGGGGCAGTTAGAAAGATACTGGTGCATCCAACCAATTCAAACATTGTATTTGTTTGTTCTTCTTCCGGTATTCACCGCTCTACCAACGGAGGAACTAACTGGACACAAGTGTATGCCACACAAATTGAAGATATTGAATTCAAACCCGATGACCTGAACATTATGTATGCCTGTGGAAACAGCACGGTGGTGCGTTCTGTGAACAACGGCGTTAACTGGACCGTTGCAGGAGCAGCACAGGGAATTACCAATACCGGCAGAAGTTTAGTTGCAGTTACCCCGGCCAATCCAAATTATGTTTATATAATTCAGGCCAATGGAAGTGA
>DAOQRQ010000075.1:0-10095 GCA_035355815.1 Ferruginibacter sp.
CTTCTTCGGTGAAAATCCGGGCGGCGCTTTCGGTAAGTACCAGCACATTCGCGTCCAGGATATCGTATGTATTCAGGTCGCTCAGCAGGGTGCCGTTCACAGCGGGCACGTTGCGAAGGCTCAGGTACAGGTTGTCGTTGTACTCGGGCATCACCACCAGGGCTTTCTTTCCGGCGATGTTCAGGTTGCTGAGAATACCGGTGAAAGCGGCTGTTTTCGGGGTATCCATCTGAATGTCTTCCAGTACCACGATGGCGTTGTCTTTCGCTTTGTAGGCAAGAGCGCTCATCTTGGCCAGGTCCTTCACCTTGCGGTTCAGCTTGATGTCGTAACCGTGCGGCTTGGGTCCGAAGATGGTACCACCGCCTTTGTACAGCGGGTTACGCAGGTTACCCTTACGTGCGCCACCGGTACCTTTTTGTTTGTGCAGCTTCTTGGAAGAACCATGCACTTCCATACGGGTTTTCACCTTGTGTGTACCCTGGCGCTGAGCACCCTGGTATTGCTTAACAGCAAGGTAAATAGCGTGGTCGTTCGGCTCAATACCAAATATCTCTTCTGGTAATTCAACCGTTCTGCCGGTCTTTTTTCCTTCTGTATTTAAAACATCTAATTGCATTGTACTTATTTTTATTCCACCCTGAGCGGAGCCGAAGGGTTATTTTTGAATTAAAACTATTGAACCGTTATGGCCTGGCACCGATCCGCTAACCAGGATATAATTCTTTTCCGGGAAGATCTTCACCACTTTCAGGCCTTTCATTGTCACCCTGTCCTGTCCCATACGGCCCGCCATGCGCATGCCTTTGAATACACGGCTGGCATCCGATGAGTTACCGATAGAACCCGGGGCACGCTGACGGTCATGCTGTCCGTGAGACTGCTCACCAACACCACTGAATCCATGACGGCGTACAACACCCTGGAAGCCCTTTCCTTTGGTGGTACCTACCACTTCGATCTTATCACCTTCGGTGAAAATGTCGACCGTGATGGTTTCACCAACATTCTTGTCTATTTCGCTATCGCGTATTTCTTTTACGAATTTTTTAGAAGGGGTTTGCGCTTTGGCAAAGTGACCTGTTTCGGATTTTGTGGAGTGTTTTTCCTTTTTGTCACCAAATGCTATCTGGAGAGCATTGTATCCGTCGGTTTCAACGGTTTTCTTTTGTGTAACCACGCATGGGCCGGCCTCAATAATAGTAACAGCAGTTTGCTTGCCACTTACATCGAAGATACTCGTCATGCCGATTTTCTTTCCAATAATACTTTTCATTGTATCTTATTTATATCCAGCGCTCTCACCGGGGTGAGAGATAGATGTTCATTATTTTTTCTTTTTAAGAACTTACCTTTTGCTATCCTGAGCGGAGTCGAAAGACCCTCGTTCAGGGAGTTCATCAGGCTTTGATCTCAACGTCCACACCACTTGGTAAGTCTAACTTACTCAATGCATCCACCGTACGGCTGCTGCTGGTGTAAATGTCTAATAAACGCTTATGCGTACACAGCTGAAACTGCTCACGTGCCTTCTTGTTTACGTGAGGAGAACGCAATACCGTAAAGATTTTCTTATGCGTAGGCAAAGGAATGGGTCCTGTTACCACGGCGCCGGTGCTGCGTACAGTTTTTACGATCTTTTCGGCTGATTTGTCAACCAGGTTGTGGTCGTAAGACTGTAGTTTTATTCTGATTCTCTGTGACATATAAAAAGAACTTTTAAAATCCGTTTTTTTAATTTGGAGTGCAAAGGTAGGGGTTGACACCTAAACAGCAAAGGAATGGAGAAAGTTTTTTTAAAAAACCGGGCATCCGGGCAGATATGAGCCGGCAAAGAAGAGAATTTATTAAATACCCGGGGCAGATCAATCCTTTCGGCTCACGCTGCCTCCGCTGCTTTCGGCCTTATTTACCGTAGCAGCCCCGTGGTAGGTAACCGAGCCGCCGCTGCTGGCCTGGGCATTCAAATTTATACTGGCATGAACCCGGGCACTGGCCCCGCTGCTTACCTGTACCCTGGTGGTTTCACTTAAAAGATCGTAAGTCCTGATCTCGGCACCGCTGGATGCCTGGGCATTATAGCTCCGGGTTTTACCAGTGAGGTTAACGGATGCCCCGCTGCTGGCATCGGCTTCCACTTCGGGTGCATCAATATCTGCCGTAATATTTCCGGAACTGCTGGCATTAAAGGTGAGCCTGTCGCTGGATTTAAGCAGGTCCAGTACTTCAACCCGGGCGGATGCAGATGCACTTACCCGTGTAAGCGAAGGAGTAGTTATATATACCTTCATATGAACATCACTATAATTATGAAGGTCTTCGGTCCTGATCTTGAGGGTACTTCCTGAAACGTTGGTTTCTATATACTTCATTATGTTGTCATCCGCCTCCACCTTTACTTCGGTTGACGGGCCTATTTTAACCTCCACGTCAAAATCGCCTCCCACAGAAATGCCCGAAAAGCTGTTTACCTGGCGGGTTTCGGTGATTATTTCGCCGCTTCCGGTAGTATGATCGCAGGATACAAGACAACTGGCGGCAATAAGGAGAAACAGAAATTGCTTCATGGCGTAAAAGTTTTTGTAAATATAATGATTCCGCAAAACTGCAACGGTAACAGCCGCATAAAATCATCCCCTTAATTATTTACCTTCGCAGCCTATTATGACAGAAAAAATTCTCATCCTTGATTTTGGTTCTCAATACACACAACTGATTGCCCGTACCGTAAGGGAGGCAAGTGTTTTCTGTGAGATCATCCCCTACAACAAAGAAATTACCTATGAGCCCGGGTTAAAGGGAATCATACTGGGGGGTTCGCCGTACTCTGTAAATGAAGAAAATGCACCCGTGGTTGATATAAAGGCTATGACTGAAAAAGTTCCCGTGCTGGGTATTTGTTATGGTGCACAGCTCACAGCAAAACTGTATGACGGCAGGGTGGACAAGAGCGATAAAAGAGAATACGGCCGTGCCATCTTCAGTAAACTGAAAGAAGATACCCTGCTGCAGAACATCTCCCCTACATCCCAGGTTTGGATGAGTCATGCCGATACCATCATAAAACTTCCCGATGGGTTTGAATTACTGGGCACAACCGAAAGCATACCTGTGGCCGCATTCAAACAAAACAGCAACGGGGTTTTTCCACTGTATGGCTTGCAGTTTCACCCCGAAGTATATCATTCCACCGAAGGCAAAACCATATTGAAGAATTTCCTGGTGAATATCTGCAAATGCAGCCAGGACTGGACCGCCGCTCATTTTATAACAGAAACGGTGGAAAAACTAAAAACCCAGATCGGCAATAAAAAAGTGATCATGGGATTGAGCGGCGGGGTTGACAGTACCGTTGCGGCCACTTTAATACACAAAGCCATTGGCGAAAACCTGTTCGGCATTTTTGTAGACAATGGGGTGTTGCGCAAAAATGAATTTGAAGACGTACTGACCATTTACAATAAACTTGGTTTACATGTAATTGGTGTGGATGCCCGGAAACATTTTTATAAAAAACTGGAAGGCAAGACCGACCCGGAAGAAAAACGTAAAGCCATTGGCGGTGCCTTTATAGAAATATTTGACCAGGAAGCGCATAAGATCGAAGGCGTAGAACTATTGGGCCAGGGAACCATTTATCCCGATGTGATCGAATCATTGTCGGTACACGGGCCATCGCAAACGATCAAATCGCATCACAATGTGGGCGGACTGCCCGACAGCATGAAACTGGGACTGGTAGAGCCGCTTCGTTCCTTATTTAAAGATGAGGTACGAAAAGTGGGAGTAGAATTGGGAATACCTCACGACATGCTTTTCCGTCACCCCTTCCCCGGGCCGGGACTTGGCATACGCATATTGGGAGAAGTTACGGAAGAAAGGGTACGGTTATTGCAAGAGGCAGATTCGATCTATATCAACGGACTTAAAAAGCATAATTTGTATTCCACCATCTGGCAGGCAGGCACTATTTTACTGCCGGTGAAAAGTGTGGGTGTGATGGGCGATGAACGAACATACGAATTTACGGTTGCGTTAAGAGCCGTAACATCGGTGGATGGAATGACAGCCGACTGGGCGCATTTGCCTTATGATTTTTTGGCCGGCATATCCAATGAAATAATCAATAACGTTAAAGGGATCAACCGGGTGGTGTACGATATCAGCAGTAAACCTCCGGCAACCATTGAGTGGGAATAAGTGAAATGAAGAATTAAAAATTAAAAATTAAAAATGAAGAAGAGGTTTTTGATAGTTGCACTTTTTTTCCTCGCCGCTTTTAATTTTACAGGCGCCTTTGCCCAGGTTGATTCAGTAAAAAGATCCCCGGTTAAGATCGGGATCTTTGCCCCGCTGTATCTAGATTCGGTTTTCAGTAACAACAGTTTCCGCTACAAACAAAACCTGCCAAAATTCATTATGCCGGCGGTTGATTTTGTAAGAGGTTCGCAGCTTGCATTAGACAGCCTCCAATCGGGCAATGATTATATAGATGCAGCCATTTACGACAGCAAATCATACAACCAGCCGGTTTCCTGGCTTATCCAGAATAAAAAATTAGACAGCCTGCAGCTGATCATAGGCAGTGTAAAAGATGCCGAATACCTGCAACTGGCTGCCTTTGCCCTGCAAAAGAACATTCCTTTTATTTCTGCTACCTACCCCAATGATGCAGGCATTTCAAAGAATCCTTTTGTGGTGATCGTGAACTCAACCCTGCGTTCGCATTGCGAAGCCATTTACAGTTATATTTTACAGAAACACGGAACCGATAAGATTTACCTGTGCAGGCAGAAGGGACCACAGGAAGATATGGTGGCTTCTTATTTTAAACAGATCAATGAACAGGATGGAAAGCCTTTACTGCCGATCGAGATCCTGAATTTTGAGAACAACTTAACGGCTGCATTTCTTAAAACAAAACTGGACAGTAACGAAAACAGTGTACTGATCGGCGCCAGCCTGGATGAAACTTTTGCCGCCGGTATTTCAAAAGCATGCGCCGAAATCCGAAAAGTGTACCCGGTTACCCTGATCGGTATGCCTACCTGGGATGGATTTGCCGCCCTGTCTAAGAAAAGTGAAGTGGCTGATTTCCCTATCTATTATACGTCGCCTTATTTCAATACCAAAACGGATGAGTACAGTAAATGGATCAACGAGACCTACAAAAAGAAATACAAGACCTATCCCGGTGATATGGTATTCAAAGGTTTTGAATCGGTATACCTGTTTGCAAAACTACTGGCAAAGCACGGCGATGATTTTATGAATAATGTGAATGATAAAAATTTCAAAGTGATCAGCGATTTCAATTTTCGCCCGGTTATGGTAAAGAAAGAAGCTACCGCAATACCGGATTATTTCGAGAACAAACACCTCTATTTTATCAAACTGCTGAACGGGGTTCCTTCAAAGACCTGGTAAATAAAAAACCCGGAACAATGTTCCGGGTTTTTTATTTATTTAATTCGTAAGATGCTTTCGTTGTATCGTATAGAGGATGATGAATAAAACAGGTATCACCGCAAAATAAACGAAGATGGTTTTGAAAAATACCGGTAACAGGATCGCAGTGGCTATATAAGGTAAAACCTCTCCAATAAGCCATAGAGTATATCCTTCCTTCTTTAATTTTCTCATTTGTATGGCTCCATACACACAAAGTGCTACGGCAATTAACCCGATGATCAGGAGCGGTATCCTGTTCTCATAGGCCTTTGTCATCATTTCCTGCACTTCAGGACCAGCGAATTTTTTTGCCCATTCGGGTGCTTCGGCAAGCTTTTCCTGGTTCTTTTCCATTTCTTCCAGCTGCTTCTTACCGGAAATGAAACTGCTTGATGTGTTGTACAATTCAATTGCGCTGCCAATAAAAGTAAGGATGGTGAGAACATTTAAACCCGTAGGCAATTTTTTGGGTTCTCCATGATGCAAAACATCTGCTGTGTTTTCCTGGTTCATAATTTTTTTTATTTACAATATAATGCCTTTGTTCCTTAAATCAAAAAAAGCAGTAACAAGATTATGAACAGGGGGGATGACTATGCTTTTCGTTTACGCAGTTTCAGGTAATCAAGATAATAAACAATTTTTGCGGTAATCTCGTTGCTGTGCGGATTATCAAGCACCCGCCCGAAATTTTTAAGATAGGTGGTATTGGTATACGGATCAATGGTTACATTATTACCCAATGCATTCTTCCAGGCAATGGTGACCCTGCTTCCGGGTAAAAAATCCCAGGTATAAAACATATCTACATTAAAGGTGTTGAAATTAAGGTTCTGGTTTGGTATGAAGGGTACTTCTGTCCAATAACCATCCGGCTTTAAGTTGTAGAAATTGGTATTGTTCAGCAGCGACCAGTAATGGCGCATGCGTACGCTCAGGTTCATGCGTGAGGTGAAATTATATTGGGCGCTGGCTATGGCCGTATTGGTCTTTACATTGCGGCGTGCAATGATGGGTGATCCATCGGGGTTGCTGAGAAAAGACCAGCCCCAGTTACCCCTGTCCTGCATGATATTCATATTAAGACTGAACTGCAGTTTATCATTTACCCGGTAGCGCAAACCCAGGTTGGTGGCCCAATACGGATCTTTGGGCAAGGGAGACTCTGCTCCCCCGATCTCCCAGCTGAAGAATAATTTTTTACGGCTGTCCGAACTTCCGGCAATGCCAAAATAATAATAAGGTGTGCGGCGGAGAAAATAACCCGTATATACATTGGAATGAACAAAATAATCCTTGTTCCAGGTCGGGCTGCTTTGAAAAGAGAAGGAAAGATCCCAGAAATTTTTGAACAGGAAGAATGCCCTTGCATTTACCTGCAGGCTTGTCCAGTTAAACGGCCGGTACAAATAAACATTATTAAAGCTCACCCGGTAAGAATGATTGAGAAAATGCCGGGTAGGCCTGATGATATTGTAACTGATATTGGCATTGTACTCAAGTGAATTATTATTCTGTATAAAGCCCAGGTCGTTGGGATCATACTTATCGCTTTCCACCACCAGGTTTGCCCGGTATTGAATGATGCCGCTTACTTTACCAAAGCCGCCAACCGCCGTAAAGCCGTTCTTATTCTCCTGTTTACCCCAGATGGTGCTGTACTTTCCTGCAACAGAAAAATTATAGTTGTTCTTTTTATCAAACATAGAAATATCAATGCTGCTTACATTGGCATTGCGGCTGTTTCCTTTTCGCAGCACATTGGTATTGGTGAAGCTCACCGATGACCTGTTCTTTAAAGCCTGGTCAAACACAATGATATTATAATTGGTGAATGGTTCTGTAAGTATCGTAGAATCCCGGCCGGTGGTAAGATCCCTCACTTTGGCATACATGGATGCAGATACCGCATTGAAGATGCCAATACCCAGGTTTCCTTTTGTTCGTCCGGATATTTTAGTGGCATTGTATAATCTTGTTATGCCCGGGTTTTTAATGATGCGGTAATTGGGGTTATCGCCGTAATTACTTAAAACCGTGGAAGCAAGCCCGGGTGCATTTCCAATCCTTCGTGAATAAAAAAGTCCGGCTTTATTGAAGAGTTCTGTTCCTTCGGTAAAAAAGGGACGGTAGTCATCAAATTTTACCTGGAAAGGAGAAAGATTGAGGAATACATTATCGCTTTGCACCTGTGCAAAATCGGGTATCAGGGTCATGTCGAGGGTAAAGCCTTCGTTGATGCCGTATTTAACATCCATGCCCCCGCTTTTAAGAAATTCTGTTACGGCTCCTTTATTGGTTGGCGATACCCGCACGCCTCCCGATAAGTAAGGCAGAAAAGACAAGCGGACCGGCGGCTTTATATTACTCAATCCTGTCCATACACCCCATTGATTCAATTCGCCGCTGATATTTGGATTGATGGGACTCCAGATGCTGTTCTCGTTCTCAGAACGGATGAACCGGCCAAAGTTCAACCCCCAGTCCTGGATGTTTTTATTAGAGAAGCGAACGGCACTCAATGGTATTTTTATTTCTGCTACCCACCCATCTGCTTTGATGCTTGTTTTACTTTCCCAAACGGCATCCCAGGTTGCATCGGTTACCACTCCCCCGTTGCTGCTTCCGTTTTGCGATTGCTTGGCATCTGCCTGAACATTGGCTGCTGTTACCCGGAAAATAAATGCATTCTGCCTGTCGAGGTAGGTATCAAAACCTACGGCAAAAATATCCACGTTCTGCCGGTCGATCACATCACGGGCGGTAAGCTGCCTGCGGATATTTTCCGGTTTTTCATACAGGTAAGCGCCAATATAAATGGCCGAGTTATCATAGGCGATCCGTACTTCTGTTCTTTGTATCGAATGCCGCCCAAATACAGGCTGCGAAGTGATGAAATCGCCGGTTGGTTGCACCAGTTTCCAGGCTTCGTCATTGAGGTTACCATCAATTTTTATTGGTTGATCTATCTTAATGGCCGGAATGCTCCTTACCGGTTGTGCATAGGTAACTGAGAGCAGTAAAAAAAATGAAGAAGTGAGTATAAGGCGTGTTCGCATTGATGTATCAGCCAAAGATAATTTAATCTCAAATAAAGAGAACCGGCAATATCTATTTGTAGAACGATTTCTACCCTTATAGATTGCGACGCTGCATTTCTTTTTTTATCAGGCTCAGCTCACGGCCGGTTTGTCCGGAAACAGAACTGTTTTCCTGGGCACGGCGCATGAGGTAGGGTATCACATCTTTGATAGGGCCAAAGGGTAAGTATTTACTAACGGAACATCCTGATCTTGCCAGGTTGAAGGTGATGTTATCACTCATTCCATATAGTTGGGAGAAGTGAACATGCTTATGGTTATGCGGCAATCCTTTTTTGTCAAGCAACTGCGCAGTATACAGATTGCTGTATTCGTTATGCGATGCAACGATGAGGGCGATACGATCGAGATGTTCTGTACAATATTCAACAGCCGCATTGTAATCTTTATCGCAGGTTTCTTTATCGGGCTGTATGGGCGAAGGGTAATTTAATTCGGCAGCCCGGTTCCTTTCTTTTTCCATGTAAGCGCCCCTTACCAGTTTGGCACCCAGTATAAAATCTCTTTCTACCGAAGCGGCATGGCAATCTATTAAAAATTGTAACCGGTCGTGACGATACAACTGCAGGGTATTGTATACAACCACCTTGTTCCTGTTAAAGATATCCATCATTAAAATGGTCAGTGCATCCACCGGGTCCTGTATCCATGTTTCTTCTGCATCAATTAAAACCCCCACGTTTTTTTTACTTCCTTCCTCACATACTTTTTGGGTGCGTAAGCGTACCCGGTGCCACTCATCCTTCTCTTCAGCCGATAAACTGCTTACGGCTTTCAGGTACCTTTTTATCAGGCTGCCTTCTGCCTGGTTCATGGCAGCGTGCATTTTTTCCAGCAAGGCAAAACGGGCAAAGCCGGTAACTTTCACACTCATAAAAGGGATATTACTTTGTGTGGAAGCGTAGTCGATCACGCGGATGAATTCATCACTGGCCTGGTCAAAATTTTCTTCTCCTTCTTTTCCTTCCACGCCATAATCCAGTATGACCTTTACATTATAGCCGCCCAGTTTATCCACCACTTTTTTTGTTTCCTGCAGGGTTTCGCCTCCAACAAACTGTTTAAAGATGGTGCTGCGTATGACCGTTTTTGTAAAAGGGATATGCCACTTAATGGCCAGCGGGGTCAGCTTCAGGCCGGCATTTACCAGCCAGGGTTTACCCATCATGTTAAACAGAAAATGGGCTTGCTTTAATTCCTGGTTTGATTTGGCAGCAAAGGCAGACTCGGTATTCTCAAAAGAAATAGGCGCAGGTTCATTCATGATAAAAAGCAATTCAGTCAACGAAATTCGAAAAACGAAGACGAACTGCCAAATAATAGCACATAATTGATATCATATTTTTTACTGACTGTGATAATACAATCCCGTTCTGCTTCCTTACAGCTCTGTAAGCCGCACCAAAACCATGTATCTTTGCAAAAAAAAACCGATGGATAAAAAAGTAAAAGAATCGCTGGTAGTGATGACGGAACTGGTATTACCAAACGACACCAATACCTTTGGAAACCTGATGGGTGGCCGGCTTATGTACTGGATGGA
>DAOQRQ010000076.1:0-9978 GCA_035355815.1 Ferruginibacter sp.
AAGGAGAAAAACAGCAGATGCATATAACAGGCTGCTCCTTTGCTCTTTCAAACTCTTAGCCCAAATATCCGCTAAAAGAATAAAAAAACAAATCTATGTGCATTAACAGTTTTTGCTGCTGTAAATTTGCGGGGCAATGGATAATTCAGTTCAGCAAAATTCACAACGTCAAATAGCCACCTGGTTACTGATCGGCGTAGGCATGATCATCATACAGGTTTTACTGGGTGGCATCACCCGGTTAACAGAATCGGGTCTTTCCATTACGGAATGGAAACCCATCACCGGAACCCTGCCGCCATTGAACGACGTGGCCTGGCAGGCTGAGTTTGATAAATACAAAGTAACCGACCAGTTCAAATACGTTCACCAGGATTTTACATTAAAAGAATTCAAGTACATCTTTTTCTGGGAATGGTTTCACCGTACCTGGGCAAGGCTGATGGGGCTGGTATTTTTAATTGGATTTATCTATTTCCTTGTAAAAAGAAAGTTCGGTAAAGGGATGATAAAACCGATGATCATTCTTTTTATACTCGGAGGGGTGCAGGGGTTTATCGGTTGGTTCATGGTAAAGAGCGGACTGGTGCCCGAGAAATATTTTGTGGGCCATGTTGAACTGACCACTCATTTCATTGCAGCACTTGGCTTATTATGTTACACATTGTGGTTTGCACTGAGCCTGGTTGTGAAAGAAGATCAGAAGATCATCAGTCCTTCGCTTAAAAATTTCCTGTTGCTGATATTAGCCGTGTTGTTTGTTCAGTTGGTTTATGGCGGGTTTATGGCCGGGTTAAGAGCAGGGATAACGGCACCTACCTGGCCGGATATCAACGGGCAATTGCTGCCTGCTTCTTATAATGAACTGACTCCCTTTGCCCGAAACCTGGTGGCTAACCCCATCATGATACATTTTATACACAGAGGAACCGCTTACCTGCTTACCCTCTTAATTGCAATCTGGTGGTACAAGACAAGACCGGTAAACAGCAGTCCATTATTTTCCAAATTGAGAACGTTACTAATGCTATTGGTTTTGCTGCAGGTACTCCTGGGTATTTTAACGGTGCTGAATGCAACGCATCCCAACAGGCTGGTATTGCTGGGCGTTTCTCACCAGGCTGTCGCCATGTTGCTGCTGATGGTTATCGTATCCCTGGTTTTTGTTGTACGAAAAAGACAATAAGAACCGCCTGCTTCCTGTTTATTAAAGTAGTAATTTTAATAAACGTCCGTTTTTATGAAGCAGGTACTGAGAAATATTTACTATTCATTTCCTGTTCAGCTTTTTATTCTTCACTTCCGTAAAGTGCAGGTATTGCTGCTTTTCTGGTACCTGCTGGGCAGCACCATCAACAGCGGCTTCATGAAAACATACGGCGCCGACGGGTTGTTTTTTTCACCAGAATACCTGGGCAATGTAAATATCTGGAGCGGCGCTATCGTGGGTGTGGCATTGGGTGTTTTCATCATGAGCTGGAACATAACCACGTTTATCCTGCACAGCAAACGGTGCCGGTTCCTGGCTACCACCACCCAGCCCTTTGTAAAATACTGCATCAATAATGCGGTGCTGCCGCTCCTGTTCATCGGTTTTTATTTTTATAAACTCTATGTGTTTGATAAAAGCAAAGAGTTGATGAGTACCGGCGAAATATTGATCCTGCTTGCAGGTATACTGGGCGGCTTCATCCTCTTGCTCACCGTTTCTTTCATCTATTTTTTTGGGGCCGAGCGAACCATTCAGCGAACCATTACCCCCATCATTGAAATGGATCAGCATTTCAACCAGAGTTATATGCCCGATCATTCGGGCCTGGATAATTTTGGACTGAAAGTAACTTCTTACCTGGGAAAAGGATTCCGTTTCCGCAACACAAGAAATGTAGCGCATTATAACCGGGAGTTCCTGGATCTTGTATTTACCCGTCATCATTTTTCCGGCATCATCAGCATTGCGCTGGCCTTTGTTTTTTTAATTGTAGTGGGATTTTTTATGGACAGCCCGGTATTCCAGGTTCCTGCAGCGGCCAGTATATTGATCTTTTTTGCGGCCATGACAGCCGTGATAGGGGCGCTTTCCTATTTCCTGCAAAGCTGGAGCCTGCTGGTCTTTATCCTGCTGCTTTTATTTGCCAACATCCTGTACCAGAACGAGATCATCGACACCCGTAACAAAGCGTATGGATTGAATTATACCAATAAAGAGGAGCGGCCCGGGTATGATAAGGAATCTTTGCAAAAACTTTGTTCTCCCGAAAAAATTTCGGCCGACAAAGCTCACATGATCTCCATCCTGGAGAACTGGAAGAAAAAACAAAAAGAAGAAAAACCGGTAATGGTATTTATTAATGTAAGCGGTGGCGGTTTGCGCAGCGGTACATTTGTGATGAATACCCTGCAACACCTGGATAGTATGACGCAGGGCAAACTCCTGGATCATACTATGCTTATTAGCGGCGCCAGCGGCGGGATGCTGGCTGCCACCTATTACAGGGAGTTATACCGTCATCACCGGAAAGGCGATTCCATGAACCTGTACGATCCGGCGTACACAGATAATATTGCCAACGATCTTTTAAATCCTCTTTTCTCTTCCATGGTGGCCAGGGATATTTTTTCGCCTGCACAGAAATTTACCGTGGGTGATTTTAAATATGTAAAGGACCGGGGTTATGCATTTGAGCAAAAACTGAATAAGAATTGCGGCAACATCATTAACTGCCAGTTAAAAGATTATTATGAAGAAGAA
Organism: Ferruginibacter sp.; assembly: GCA_035355815.1. Taxonomy (GTDB): domain Bacteria; phylum Bacteroidota; class Bacteroidia; order Chitinophagales; family Chitinophagaceae; genus Ferruginibacter. The sequence goes on from DAOQRQ010000076.1 coordinate 2,753, forward strand.
AGAACTGCAACCATTCCGCTTATGATCTTTAACTCAACCATTACCCGGGATGGACGGCGCATGATGATCTGCACACAACCCATCAGCTTTATGATGAAGCCGGCGCAGGCTGCGGGAGATAGAGAAGCAAGTCCCGACGGGGTTGATTTCAAAGCGATGTTCGCCAAACAGGATCCGATGAACATTCGCTTACTTACTGCCCTGCGTATGAATGCAACCTTTCCATACGTATTGCCCAATGTATGGCTTCCCAGTAGCCCGGTTATTGATGTGATGGATGCAGGATTGCGGGATAACTTCGGACAGGAAACCACGTTGCGGTTCATTGAAACATTTAAAGACTGGCTGAAGGAAAACACCAGGGCTGTACTGGTTGTTCAAATGCGTGACCGGATGCTTGACAACTGGCAGGAACCTTTTGAAACCGGTTCCATCACCGATTTTATCATTAAGCCCGCCACCATGCTGCAGCATAACTGGCAAAAACTGCAGGATTATTCAGCCACCGATCAGTACAGTTATTTAAGCGCTGAAAGAGACATCAACCTGCATCGCATCACGTTTATGTATGTACCGCAGTCGAATGATAAAGGCGCTGCACTTAATTTTCATTTAACTGCCACAGAGAAAAGGGATGTAAAAGCGTCGTTTCATAATTCTTTCAACCAGGCATCGCTGAAAAAGGTGGTGGAGATGCTGAAATAAAAATATCAGGGCATTAATAACCTGAAAGCTTTCTCAATAATTTCTATTTCAAAAAATAAAGAAGTGGGTGCAGGGTCTCCATCAATATGCAGTGGTGCTTCCTGTGGATTTTTTATACGTAGTTTCTTTGCCTGGAAATAATGAATATCGTTGCGGTGATATTTCTTATCCTCGTACATACGAACCTGGCCATTGCGTATCTGTTTCAATACCGTCCAGATCATACGCAGCTTACTCATTTTATGCACCACTACAATATCCAGCAGCCCGTCGTGCAGGCTGGCCTGTGGGGCAATGGTGAAATTATTGCCAAACTGGTTGCTGTTGGCAATGCTGATAAAGAAAGCCTCGGTATTTATAACAGTGCCATCCATTTCTATTTCGAAAGGATAGGGCTTTGCCGAAAAGAAATTTTTAGTGGATTGCTTGACATAGGTTGCCAATCCTCTTTTTTGCTGTTTTGCAAAATCATGCGCTACCTGTGCATCAAAGCCCAGGCCGCAGAGCATACAACTGAATTTTTTATTGATGTAGAATCCATCAACATACTCAAACCTTCCATTGAAGATGATCTCCAATGCCCGGTCGATACGTTTGGGGATCTTTGCAGCAAAAGCCAGCCCATTCCCGCTGCCCATGGGAATGATGCCGATATTGACTGAAATACCCTGCAATGAACCGGCAATTTGATTAACGGTACCATCGCCTCCACAAACAATTACATCGGTTATTTTTTCGGCAGCTATTTTTTCGATAAGGTAAACATACTCTCCTGCTGCATTGGTATGAAGTATCTCAAAGGGAATTTCTTTCTCCGCCGTTCTTTTTTTGATCGTTTCCAGCAGCAATACTTTCCCACCTGTTCCGGAAATGGGGTTGATAAAGTAAATGAATTTTCTGTTCATGCAGTGATCAGTTGGCGGCTAAATTACCTAAATACTTCCGTTATCACCACCTGATCAAAGCACCGGCCCAGGTAAAGCCACTGCCGAATGCAGCAAGACAAACCAGGTCGCCATCTTTTATTTTTCCCTGCTCCCATGCTTCGCAGAGTGCAATGGGAACGGATGCGGCTGTTGTGTTGCCGTACTTCTGAATATTATTATGAACCTTATCGTCGCTTAAATGCAATTTCTGTTGTACAAATTGGGCAATGCGCAGGTTTGCCTGGTGCGGAATAAGCATATCAATATCGGCAGTGGTCAACCCGTTTTGCGCCAGCGATTCCTCCACCACTTCAGGAAGTTTGATGACGGCCTTTTTAAAAACAGCCGGTCCATCCATATAAGGAAAGTTCTGTGCTTCATCGATCATGGCATGGCTCATGAACATTTGCCCGATCTCGGCAGCGTCAAATTTTGCATGCGACTCCGGTGTCCAGTGATTGGCATGTGTTCCGGGATTGTACATGGCAAGGATCTCAGCACTTTCACCATCGCTGTGCAGATGTGTACTTAAAATCCCCTGGCCTTCTTTGCTTGTTGGCTGCAGAACCACGGCTCCTGCGCCATCACCAAAGATCACACTTACGTTTCTTCCTCTGGTGCTGAAATCAAGACCGAATGAATGTTTTTCACTTCCAATAACCAGGATGTTCTTGTACATGCCGGTTTTAATGAACTGGTCGGCAACGGACAAGGCATACACAAAACCGCTGCATTGGTTGCGTACATCCAAAGCACCGATCTCTTTCATCTTTAATGCCCGTTGAACCAACACGCCGCATCCGGGGAAATAATAATCGGGACTTAGCGTGGCAAACACAATGAAGTCGATATCCTGCGGGGTGATGCCTGCCCTTTCAATGGCGATCTTAGCTGCTTCCACACCCATGGTGGTGGTTGTTTCGCCCAGCCGGTCGGCATAGCGCCGTTCTTTGATACCTGTACGTTCCTGGATCCATTCGTCGGAAGTATCCATGTACTTTTTCAGGTCTTCGTTGGAAAAAACATTTTTGGGAACATAATAGCCAATACCGGCGATCTTACTTCGTTGCATGCAATCGGTTGTTTAGAACCGGCAATTTACAAAATTGCAAAGATTTGCAACTGTTTCATTTGCAACCAACGGCATTCATGTTTGGAAGAAAGAAAAACGATTAATTCGCCTTCACCATGTCTTTCAGGCAAAAGTCTTCATCCAGCATGGGATGAACCCGGCTTTTGTAGTGAAAGTCAACCGAATTACGCAGGGCCTCGCTGTTCAATATCATTTTACTGGTGAAATGTTCTACCAGCGGAAGTAAAGAAAGCCGGTCGTCTTTAAGCCGCAGTTCGGCTATATAAACCCTGGAGTTAAGATTCACATTCAGAAACTGTCTTCCACCAACGGTAGACATAAAGGCCGTGCCGGCAACAGAATCTGATTTAAAAATATTGTAACGGCGCAGGGCATTCAGTCCGCCGGTAAATGAGATGTCGTATTCTGTTTCACTTCTTTTGCCCAGGTACAGGTGCACTACGTCCTGCCTGCTGCTTCCCTGTTTGGTAACAAGGGCCGTCCATTTTCCCAATAAAGCCTCCTCTACATAAATACCGGGTTGTTCATCTAATGTGTAAGGAGAGCTGTAGGGGCAGGAACAGAGTACAACAGGCAAAAGAAAGAGTAACGATATTTCGAATACTTTTCTCATTTCAATGCATAAAATTAATTACGAATCCTTAAAAATACAATAGTAAAAGCCCTTGCAATAAAGGGTTCATATACGTAGCAAAGATGCTTTTTATTTACCCGCTGCTGCCTTTTGGGTTCCTGTTTGTCACCAGTTCAGTTTCAGGACTATTGCCGTTGCTTTTTAAGTATTCTTCGTTGGCCAAAAGAAAATTGCTGCAATTATCGCCATCGCAACAGGGCAGTGCATTTGTCTTGCACCTGGGGCATTGGTAGTGCCCGTGTACATGAACCAGTACAACATTTTCCCCGCAGAAGATACATTTTGTCTGCATCAGTAATTTTTTATCAGCGTTCCCAGCCAGCCACCCAGTTCCATACTCCAGGCAATGCCCAGGTGAACCAACAAGCCGCCCCAGATACTTTTTGTATTATAACTTACAATGCCCAGCAATAATCCTCCCCAAAAACTGCTTATGGCCTCACCCATCGGTTTTCCAAAATGGATGGTACAATAAAAACAGGCTACGGGAACAATGCAATGCCGGCCGCATATTTTCCATAAAGCAAGAATGAGAAAGCCACGAAAGAAAAATTCGATGCTTATAAAATCAAAACCATAGCACAACTCAAATAAAACATATCTCCAGCCCTTTGAAGATAAACTTAATTGTTCAATAACTTTTGCCCGGGGATACATTTCCAGAAAATCTTTTTGGGTGCTGGCCAGGGCTATAAGCGGAAGCATGACCAATAATAAAATGAGATAAGGTTTAATATCCGGCATGGCCCTGCTTCCATAAAAGGGCTGATCTTTCCTGTCTTTATAATACCAGGTAAGCCATACCGGGATGAGTACCACAAAAACCCTTACGACCCAGTTGCTGCAGTATACCCAGTACCTGCGTTCATCATCTGTTAATGAGTTGCTGATCAGCGATTGATGGAAATTAAAATTCACTCTTAGTGCAAAGAAGGCCGGCGCCAGTAAAAGAACGAACCAGAACCAGTTGCTTTTGTAGTAAAAACAGTCTTTATAAAACAACGGTTGCAGAAAAAAGGCAAGCGCAAAAGGAATAAAATATAAAAGATAGTAACCGGCAAAATTACCCAGATTGGATGAATGCCCCGCTGCATACCGTGTTTCTAATGCATGCCCGTAGTTGAGCCAGGTAAGAACAGTAAGCAGCAGCAGCACAACAAGGAAATAAAGAAAACGGAAGCCGTTGCGGTAATAGTCTCCGATATATTTAAAAACAGCAAACAAGTTTTTAATAAAGATAGCAGATACCGGATATAAAAAACACAGCCCCTGTTTTGCAGGAGCTGTGTTGTTAAAGATGCCGGTTTAATTATTTATAACCTTCCCATTTACGCTCGGCTATATTGAAGAGCCAGTAAATACCGTTTGCATAAGCAAAGTTGAAAGAAGATTCCACCACGGCATCGGAAGGCAGTTTGAGCCGCTGTGCCAGGAACCCTGTTTTGATATTATACAATTCGATCAGTTTGCTGTCTGTGTTCAGTACACCGATCTCTGCCCCGGCAACGCCGTTGTAAATAATACTGGTATTATTGTACCCTTCCGGGCCGGTTTGCTCATCATCTTCCGTTTCTTTCTTTTCTTCAATGCCCTGCGATTTTGTACGGCCCCAGTGCAGGGTGATCTTGCCGTTCTCTTTTTCTTTTGCATCGGCCGCATTGTATGCCACAATATCAAAGCCGTTTAAGAAGAGCACTTCTTTTGTAAGTGGATTGAATATGCCCACGCTTTGGTCGTTGGGCTGGTTTGTTCCTTCAAATTCAATATTATATTCAGCCGGAATACCTGTTTTGGCGTCAAGGGTATAATTGAACCAGCCATTGCTTCCATAACCATTGCCGGATATTTTTTTGCTTACGGTATTGTACCAAAGCCCCCGGGTATCTACCTGGGTGGTAAGGTCATCGGCTGAAACCCTTTTACCCGTTGCATTAAATACAGCGTGGGGATACTCTGCATTGCCGGCAAAGGAAGCATAGTATTGCTTTTTAAGCGGATGCCATGCCACCGAGGCCCCCCTGGTTCCGGGCATATCATCATCAACCGTTTTAGGCATTTTAAGTTCCATTACTTTTTTCAGGGAGCGGCCGCCTACCTGTGCATGCAACAGCATTGTGCCACACATCAGCATAAGGATCAGCAAAAGGGTCTTTTTCATTTTGTAAATTTTGCTGCAAGGAACGAAAAAGCGCCAGCGGTTGCAATACCGTGTGGAGGGTATTTTCAGTGATCCCCTTTCATGGGAGAATTAAGTGTATTCCAGAGAAGATCTTTTAATTCCTGCAGGCCCTGGCCGGTAACAGAAGAAATAAATATATGTGGAATTTTAGCAGGCAGTTCTTTTTTAATGGCGGTTTTCAGCTCATCATCCAGCATATCGCTTTTGCTGATGGCGATCACAAAGTCTTTCTGCAGCATTTCCGGATTGTATTGTTCCAGTTCGTTGTGCAGTATCTCAAATTCCTGTTTGTGGTTTTTACTGTCGGCAGGGATGAGGAATAATAAAATTGAGTTGCGTTCGATATGACGCAGAAAACGATGGCCAAGTCCCTTTCCTTCTGCAGCGCCTTCAATGATGCCCGGCAGGTCGGCAATGCAAAAGCTTTTTCCATCCCGGTATTCTACCATTCCCAGTTGCGGAACCAGTGTGGTGAATGCATAATCGGCGATCTTTGGTTTTGCAGCCGTGATGCTTGAAAGCAGGGTTGATTTGCCGGCATTGGGAAAACCTACGAGCCCTACATCAGCCAAAACTTTCAGTTCAAGGATCTTCCATCCTTCTACACCAGGCTCACCGGGTTGTGCATATTCAGGCGCCTGGTTGGTGGCGGTTTTAAAGTTGCTGTTGCCTAATCCGCCTCTGCCGCCTTTCAGTAAAATAACTTCCTGTCCGTCTTCCAATATCTCCACTTCTTTTTCGCCGGTCTCTTCATCACGGGCAATGGTACCCAGCGGCACTTCTATAATAATGTCTTTACCAAACCTGCCGGTTGAATTGTTCTTGCTTCCGTTCTCACCATTCTCGGCAAGGATATTTTTGTAATATCGCAGGTGGAGCAGGGTCCATAACTGCGAATTGCCTTTTAAAATGATATGTGCGCCCCGGCCGCCATCACCGCCATCCGGGCCACCCTTAGCGGTTAATTTATTGCGCATAAAGTGTTTGCTTCCTGCACCCCCGTGGCCGCTGCGGCAAAAGATCCTGATCTGGTCAACAAAATTTGATTTTTCCATCTGGCCGCAAAGGTCTGTAAAATTTAAGGATTAATGGCCTGTTAACTTCATTTATGATTTTATGCAACGGTCTGCATCCAAATCATAGTACATTTGTAACAGATAAAATGAATATAAAATGATCAGACTGTTTTTAATTCCTGCCATTGTAATACTCAGTTGCGGTTCGGTAAAGAAAAATCAATCTGTTGCCGGAAAAGATACGTTGAATGAAACCGTACTGAGCGAAAAGGCAGGCAAAGACTCCATTCCTCCCTGCATACGAAAAAAGATCGATTCCTTTAAACTGATGCAAAAGCATGAGCAGCCGCAACGGGTAACGGAATACAGCTACAAAGGAAAAAAAGTTTATTATATCACCATGCCCTGCTGCGATTTTTTTAACGAAGTATACGATGATAAATGCAATATGCTGGGCTCTCCTGATGGTGGCTTTACCGGAAAAGGAGATGGAAGGATCCCCGATTTTCATACCGAGGCTAAAAATGAAAAGCTGATCTGGAAGACGAAAGACTGATCATTTATTCTCATTCCAGGTTTTATAAGAAGCAGGTTGTGGTTTTCTGTCGGCGGGTATTTCCCTTAAAGGTTCACATTCTTTCCAGGTTTCAAATAATTGTTTTGGTAATTGCTG
>DAOQRQ010000077.1:0-9884 GCA_035355815.1 Ferruginibacter sp.
GCGGGGTTAACTTTCTATTTACCGATTTCGTAAACCCCTGCAATAAACCCAAAAAAATGCTGAAAACCGAACATATCGGCATCGCAGTAAAAAGCCTGGCAATATCTGTTCCGCTGTTTGAAAAACTGCTGAACAGCGAGTGTTACAAGACAGAAATGGTAGAGGGTGAGCGGGTAAATACCGCTTTTTTCCGGCAAGGCGAAACCAAGATAGAATTGTTGGAAAGTACCGACCCGGCTGGGGTAATTGCAAAATTCATCGACAAAAAAGGCGAGGGCCTGCATCACATCGCTTTTGAAGTGGCCGATATCAAAGCTGAAATGAAACGCCTGCAGGCCGAAGGCTTTGTTTTACTGAATGAAGAGCCCAAGAAAGGCGCCGATAATAAACTGGTTTGCTTTCTTCACCCCAAGGGTACTAATGGTGTGTTAGTGGAACTATGCCAGTCCGTTTAAAAAAGGATTATATTTCTTTTCATCTCCGATCGTTGTTACAGGCCCATGGCCACTGTACACCACTGTTTCATCAGGCAACACAAATAATTTCTCCCGGATATTCTTCAGTAGTAATTCGTGATTACCCCCCGGCAGGTCGGTTCTTCCGATGCTGCGGTTAAACAGCACATCGCCGCTGATGATAAAGTGCCCGGAAGCGTTGTAAAAACAGATATGGCCCGGTGAATGGCCGGGCGCTTCAATCACTTTCAGTTCATCCTCTCCCAGCAAAACCGTATCGCCTTCTTTCAGGTATATATAGGCGCCGGCGTAATTGTCAAAGGGCATATCGTACATCAGTCCGGAAGCGGAAGCATAATCCAGCATGGCCTTCTCTTTTGGGTGAAGTTGAAGCGTAAGCCCATAGGTTTCAGCCACAAACTTGTTCCCAAAAACATGGTCAAGGTGGCAATGGGTATTAAGCAGCATCCGGGGGGTCAAGCCGCTCTGTGTAATAAAGGCTGCCAATTCATCCTTTTCTTCGTTGAAGTAGCAACCGGGGTCGATGACGATACAATCCTTATGTTCGTTGTACAAAACATAGGTATTTTCCTGTATTGGGCTGAAGACAAAGGATTTTATTTTTAACATAAGGGCCTGTAAATTGTTTTTTAATGATTAGGACGAATAAAGTAATTTTAATACTCAATATCAATTATAACCGTATGGCAAAGTTCTGCAGAATATCTCTAATTTCCTTTTTCCTTATAGCAGGTTCCTATTTTGTTAGCGCCCAGGTTAATGCGGTAGAGTTTGGAAAGAACAGGGTTCAGTATAAAAAGTTCAAGTGGAAATATTACCAGAGCCGGAATTTCAATGTTTATTATTACCAGAACGGGGAAGAACTGGCCAAGTTCATAGCACAAAGTGCCGAAAAAGAATTGTCGCAGATAGAAGAGGCCGCCGAGTACAGTTTACAGCGCCGGGCCAATATCGTTTTGTATAACGAATATGCCGATATGCTCCAAAGCAATATAGGGCTGGAAATGGACTGGCAGAATACCGGCGGGGGTACCCGGCTGGTGAACAACAAAATGGTGGTTTATTTTGAGGCCGATCACCAGAAACTGAGGCTACAGGTTCGCAAAGGTATTGCCCAGATATTGACCGAGAACCGCCTCTTTGGTGATGACATTGGCGAAGTGGCCGGTAACCAGGCCTTGCTTGACCTGCCCAAATGGCTAACCGATGGCTATATTAATTACCTGGCCCAGAACTGGAGTACCGAACTGGACGATGAACTGAAAAGTGAAATGCTCAGCGGCAACTACAGCAAATTCTCCCGCTTTGCCTTTGAGAAACCGGTATTGGCCGGGCATGCGTTCTGGTTTTACATTGATGAAATGTATAAGAAAGAGAACGTTACCTACCTGCTTTATTTGGCCACTGTTTATAAAAACCTGAACAAGGCCTTTATGCAGGTTTGTAAAAAGAAGTTCAAAGATGTGCTGGCTGATTTTATGGAATACCAGGACGATAAGTATTATAAAGACATCGCTAAAAGAAAACCGTATCCCAAGGGAAACTATATTGAAAGCTTCGATATCAATAGCCGCAAGGATTATTTCCGCTTTAATGTCAATCCAACAAAAAAGAATAACTCCTATGTGGTAACCCAATACCGCAAGGGTATTGTACGGGTGATATACAATGATGAGTATGTGAACAAAACCCTGCTGAAATTCGGGGTACGCAGTTATAAAAACAGCATCAACCCTAATTATCCTATGATGGCCTGGGATCCCAAAGGCACACGCATTGCAGTTATATACAGCAAAGAAGGAAAGCTTAATCTTTTTGTGTACGATATCATCACCCGTATCAAACAATACAAGATCGATCTTACCAAACAGTTCGACCAGATACAGGACATGAAGTATATGCTTAACAGCAACACCCTGCTGCTGAGCGCTGTGAAGAACGGGCATACCGATATCTATACGCTGGAACTTCAGAGTGAAAAAGTACGGCAGATCACCAATGATGTATACGATGACCTGGATGCATCCTTTGTTGCCTTTCCAAACAAAACAGGTATCATCTTCGCCAGCAACAGGCCAACACCGGCAGCAAAAAATGGCGACACGGTTTTGCCCAGCAACCATCACTACAATATTTTCCTGATCACCGATTTTGGTGATAAACCGGAGCTGAACCAGATCACCCAGCTATCGCACCTGAAATACGGCAATGCCCGATTCCCCACACAATACAACGAAAGTCATTTTACGTTCGTAAGCGATGAGAATGGCGTGGGTAACCGCTATGCCGGTTTCTTCACCACCAAAAAAGCAGGACTGGATACACTGGTACTCATCAGCGGTGAGATCATGCGAAACCCATCTGCCAAAGAGGTAGACAGCGCATTGAGATTATATAAAAAGACCGATGTTGATTCCATTGCCGTGGTTTCTGTTTCAAACGATTCTGCTTATACTTTTCCATTGACCAATTACCAAAGTACCCTGGGTGAAACCCGTATTGCCGGAGACAATAACCAGGTGAGTGAAGTTACCCGCCAGAGTGATGAAAAAATATTGTACAAACTAAAGATCGATGAAAATGTTCTGCGCCGCCGCAACATAACCGCCCAACCAACCGAGTACATGAAAAAGCTGATGGGCGAATTTGTAGATACGGCTTCGGTACGGAAGTTCTCTAAACCATTACCTGTTGATACCGCAAAAAAACAGGAGGATCTTTTTCAAACAGAGTTTGCCAATGAGAAAAAAGACAGCAGCGCTACAGGAGTAGCTGCCAGGCCCGAAGCAGTTGCATCTGAAGGCTATAATGTTTTAAAAACGATCAAACAATACCGGTATAAGCCACCGAAATTTTCTGTGGACTATGGCTCTGTTGGTTTGAGCAGCGGTAATACCGTTTTATTCAATTCATTTCAACCCTATACAGGTGGTGCCGGCCCCATTCAGTTGAATACCGGTTCAGTCATTAACGGGTTGATGAAACTGGGTACCGTTGAACTGCTGGAAGACCAGCGGATAACAGGCGCATACCGGCTCTCCCTTTTTAATTTAAAAGACAATGAGTGGCTGATCAATTATATGAACTATAAACGGCGGCTCGATTGGGGACTTACCTATTACCGCAATGTGCAGCAGTTCTCCGATCAATTCGGAAATTTTGGCGGAAGGTTCTACAGTAATTTTTACCAGGTGCATGTTTCTTATCCTTTTGATGTTACCAAGAGCCTGCGCTTAACCACCGGTATCCGCTCGGATAAATTTGTTTATGCTTCGCAGGATCCTAATTCACTTACCCAGGCAGATGATAAAACGATCTTCTCCACTACGCACCTGGAATATGTGTATGACAATACCCTCAACCCAACCATGAATATCTGGAACGGGATGCGGTATAAATTCTTTATCGACTGGAACCGCCAGATCAATAAAGTGATGTTTGCCGATGGACCCACCATGTTCAATGTTGGTTTTGATGCCCGGTATTACTACCCCATCCTCCGCAATTTTATCTGGGCAGGAAGGGTGGCCGGAAATTTCAGCTGGGGTAATCAAAAAACCATTTACTACCTGGGTGGTGTGGATGGATGGCTGATGTTTGGACCTAACCAGAAATTTGATAACAACGGAAACCTGGTAAAGGAAAGATATTTCAATACCAGCAACCCACCGGATCCCGACCAGGATTATGCATTTCAAAGCCTGGCGGTAAATATGAGGGGCTATATACAGAATGTAGCCAATGGAAACAACGCCGTAGTGATCAACAGCGAATTCCGTTTGCCGGTATTCAGCACGTTCTTCGACAGGCCGATCAATAATTCGGTGTTACGCAATTTCCAGATCGTTCAGTTCTTTGATTTTGGCACCGCCTGGAACGGGAAGTATGATAAATTCAAACGTCCTGAAGTGGTATACGGACAACCGCCGGTTCAGGTAAAAATAAAAGCAGGTGGACTGGGTCCTTTTGCAGGTGGTTATGGTTTTGGAGCCCGTACTTCTTTACTGGGTTATTTTGTAAAGTTTGATGCCGGCTGGCCCATGTCGGGATTCTTTAAAGGAAGCCCGGTGTTGTACCTGGCACTCGGACTGGATTTTTAATTCCGCTTAAACTATTATTGAGCATTTGCCCGGTATAAGTAACCGGGCATTTTTTTTAATTGGTTTTCTCAGCCCCATACCTGTTTCATAATTTTCGTTTTACCAGTAAAAGAATGAAAAATTCCAGCCAGGTCTTATACAGCCACAACCTGGAAAAGTGTTTTGCGGGATTCATTGTATCTTATTTTTAAGGTCAGCCGTTCTTTCCGTTAATAGCTCAAACCATTTCCAGCCTTCGATGGGCCGGCATGCCCTTCCCCGCCGGAATGCTTTCCTGAAGAGATGCCAGTATTCGGGCATCGTAACAAACCCATACATTACCGTTGCCAGCACCGGGAAGGAAATATGCCTGTTGCCCAGCATAAAACATTGCAGGCACACTTCGCCATCATCGGTGGTATCGTACTCAAGTAAGATGTGCTTGATGTCGTGCTTGGCATAATAAGGCAGCAGGTCCAGTTTCTTTTTTTCCAAAAAAACCGCCAGGTCGTTGCCCATGGTATTTGCAGGAAGTTGTTTAAGCTGCGCTGTTGAATAAGGGAACAGCACGGGCTTCCGTATCAGTTTCAATATGGGCAGGGCCATTTTATGCGTGAGGTAAACCAGCACGGCCGACCGGTATTTTTTTATGGTTACGTATATACTCATGATTCAGAAGTTTTACGGTCAATGCCATACCAGTCTATTTTCCGGCTCAGGTACATGGCCAATGCCAGCAGGATGAACAGGCCAATGCTTCCAAATAAAAGGGCATTGTCCTGCATCTGGATCAGTATGTAAATGAAACCGTACAGTGCAGAAAGCAATAAGGCAAAGATGAAAGTAGTGCTGCCCTTTTTAAAAATGCTGTACGTATACCAGCCTAACAGGATCACCGTGGCAGCCGCTGCCGTAAGGTATGCGGTTGGGAAAAGAATGTACTCAGATAATGAAAGCAACAGCGTATAAAATACCACGAGTGCCATCCCTATTAAAATGTACTGCAACGGGTGCACCGGCCTTCGCTGGAATATTTCGGTGAAGAAGTATGCAAAGAAGGTAAGTGCAATAACAAGTATGGCATATTTTAATGACCGCATCGTTTGTGCATATGCATCAAAAGGAGAAAGCAGCACTACGCCGAATGCGCTGGCATCCATCGCATATTTTATGCTGTTGCTGTTTACAGAAATTTTAGGGAAGTCACGGTTGAATTGCGATATCTTCCAACCGGCTTCAAACTCATTTTTATTGACCTTCTCGGTATCGGGTAAATATTTACCGTCGAATGCCGGGTTGTTCCATTTTGAATGGAGCTTTACCGAAGTGCTGCTTCCCAGCGGCGTGAAATACAATTTCTCCGAACCCTGCAGGTTCAATTGCACAGAGAATTCCGTTTCGCCGTTTATAAAAGTAGAGTCAAGCGGCAGCAGTGTATTGATACCCTGTTCTGCAATACTGCTTTCGGGCATACCGGCTTCCATCGGTAACGGTTGATCATTCCATTTGATAACCTGTTCTTTCAAGCCTTTCAGGTCAGTGATGCCGATGCAGAGTCTTGCCTCATTCCACCTGATCAATGCCGGGTTCATACTTAAAGCGTTGAGTGAATTTTTGGCAAACTTGCCCTTTAACAGCAAGGGCTTTGTGGTATATACCGGCACTTTATAAATGCTTCGGTATCGTATTTCCGGTTCAATGCGGCCATTGATATCCAGGATCTCCGGAAGTATGTACAGGTGTTTTTTAACCTGTACATTATTCTCCGTTTCGGTATAGGGTACCATCAAAAACGGGCCAGTGATGGTTTGAGCGGCAGACCATTTGTTACTGATCTCTCTGGTCACTTCCTGTTTCCGTTCTTTGCGTTCGCTCACCAGGTACATGATCAGGAAGGTGGGAATAAGCAGCGCCAGTACGAGGAACCCGATGAAGAAAGATTTGATGACCAGTTTATTTCTTTGCCAGAAGCCGGGAGCAGGTTGTGTATCCATTGGTTGGTTTTTTGTTTTTAAAAGTACTTTGTATTTCAAAGTAAATGTATAAAAAAATTTATTTTACAGAGCCGATCATTTTTTCCAGTGCTGTTAAATGTGTCTTAAAAGCTTTTTCTCCTGCCTTGGTAATGGAGTAGGTAGTATTGGATTTACGCCCGATGAAACCCTTCTGCACTTTTACAAACTCACTTTCTTCCAGTGTTTTTAAATGACTGGCCAGGTTGCCGTCGGTAATATCAAGCAGTTCTTTAAGTTCATTAAAGTTCACTTCCTTATTCACCACCAGGGCGCTCATAATACCCAGGCGGATACGGCTGTCGAATACCTTATTTAAGTTCTCAATTAAACTCATGCCTCGCTCTTTTTATTCCGTTCGTATTTATACCACATTACCGATCCGTAAATGATGTGCAGCAAACCAAAACCGATGGCCCAAAAATAAAGTCCGTACCCAACAAACCAGCAATTGATGATCCCAAGCACTATCTGGCAATAACCCAGGTACCTCACTTCTCCCAATGTATATTTACTTGCGTTCACCAGGGCCAGCCCGTAAAATATCAAACAACCCGGTGCAATTAACCCGTAATTACCAAACTGCATCTGCCGGAATAAATAAATACCGCCGGCGATCATCGGCACCGATACATTAATAAGCAGGCGCCGGGAAGAATAACCCCACATGGGAACTTTATTCTTTTTGCTGCGGATGTAAGTGAACAGGAAAGCGAACAGCAGGGCTGCAAAAAAAGTATACATAGCGATCTGGAACAACCGATGACCCATAAAATCCTGCAGCGACGATACTTCCAGCGTTTTACTCACCAGTTCCCGGTAACCCGAAGGTCCGCCATTTTCTGTAATCACGTCGTTGGCAAACCAGGCACCTGCCAGTGCACAAACACCGGCGGCAATGCCGCTTAAACCACTCAGACTGATAAAACGGCTGCTGCGTTCCATCATTTGCTTGATGTGCTGCAGGTCTTCTAATGACTGTTGTTGCTCGTTCATATAAAGCACTTTGAAATACAAAGTAAATCATTGGTTTTGATTTATGCAAATTATTTTTAGACCAACTGGCTATGTTAGTATTCGGAAATAAATACGGAACAGCCTTGTACCACTCGGTTTTACAGCCTATCTTTATTCGCCGGTCAACTACACAGCCGCTATTAACTACAGTACATACATACCAATGAAAAAGAATTTCCTGCTTATTCTTTCGCTTTTATTTTTTCAGCCGGGTTTCTCACAAACAACTATCAATCCATCTAAGATCGAGATAGTAAGAGATTCATTCGGCGTGCCGCACATTTTTTCAGAAACAGATGCAGAGGTAGCGTACGGGCTGGCCTGGGCCGAAGCAGAAGATGATTTTGCCAGCATGCAGGAAGTGATATTGCCGGCCAAGAACCTGATGGCCCGTGTGCAGGGAAAGAAAGGAGCAGCAGGTGATTATGCCTTCGCCCTTTTCCGCTGCCGCGAAATAACCGAAGAAAAATGGAATACACTCACGCCGGCTTTTTTAAAACTAATTGATGGCTATGTACAGGGACTGAATGCTTATGCAAAAAAGCACCCGGAAGAAATACTGCACAAAAATATTTTCCCGGTCACCCAAAAAGAATATATCGCATCGGCTGTTTTTGCACTTACTATTTTCAACGGTGCCGACCAGGCCCTGTTCCGCATTTTTAATAACAAAGAATGGCTGGCGCCTGAAGTGGATAAAAAGGGAAGCAACTCCGCCGCCATCAATGCAAACAGAACCACCACCGGCGAAGCGTTCCTCCTGATAAATGCACACCAGCCAAACACCGGCCCGCAGGCGTTTTACGAAGCACACCTTTGCAGTGAAGAAGGATTGAATATCATCGGCGGCTTGCTGGCCGGAGGCCCCTGCATCCTGCACGGGGTAAATGAAAACCTTGGCTGGGCGCATACGGTGAATTACTGCGACCGGCTGGATGAATTTCAGTTAGAGATGAATCCAAACAACCCATTGCAATACAAATTCGACGGACAATGGATCGACCTGGAAGTAAAAACGATCAAACTAAAGATAAAAGGCATTCCCATCAATGTAAAAAGGAAAGTATACTGGAGCAGGTATGGAGCTACCATGAAGAATGAGCAGGGCTTTTTTTCCATCCGGTTGGGTGCCAATATGAAGATCGGCGTACTGGATCAATGGTACCAGATGGACAAGGCAAAGAATTTTTCTGAGTTCTATGCAGCCATCAGCCGGCAGGAACTGAGTATGTTTAATATCATGTATGCCGACCGGTACGATACCACATTCTATGTAAGCAATGCCCTGATGCCCATCCGGGATAGTGCTCCATCTTTCAACTGGAGAAGAACGGTACCGGGCAATACATCAAAAACCTTATGGACAGATTTCCGGCCCGAAAAAGACCTGCCGCAATACATCAATCCTAAAAGCGGTTTCTTATTCAATACCAACCACTCTCCTTTCCTGGCAACGGCTGCGGCTGATAATTTAAAACCTTCGCTGTTTGCAAAAACAGATGGCTGGGAGCAATATCACCTTAACCGAAGCATACGCTTCCTGGAATTATTTCCGCAGCAGGAAAAGCTGAGCTATGAAAAATTCAGGCAGATAAAATTTGATAAGCAACTGCCTGCCGTTCTGCAATACAGCTACAAAATTGATTCCATGTTCCTGCTGAATGCCAATGAATACCCGGCACTGGCATCGTTGATAACCACTTTTAAGAACTGGGATAAACGGGGAGATGCCGAAAGCAAGGGTGCCGCCATTTTTTTACTAACGTATGAATACCTGAAGAAAAAATTACAGGGTCAGCCGCCCAGGCCGATAACCAAAACAGAAGCGATTGAAACTTTTACCTATGTGAATGAGTACATGCAGACTCATTTCGGAAGAACAGATCTTAGTTTAGGGGACATTCAAAAACTAGTACGGGGCGATAAAGACTGGCCGCTGGGCGGTTTTCCCGACCTGCTGTCGCCACAATGGACCGAACCTTATTACAACGGCAGGTTAAGATCAGTAGGCGGCGATGGATTGATCATGTTCGTCCGTTTTTCAAAGAACGAGCTGCCGAAGATCGAAACCATCAACATGTATGGCACCAGTGCAAAGCCCGGCAATAAACATTTTGACGACCAGGTGGAAATGTACCTGCAGCAAAGAACAAAGACAATGACATTGGATAAAGCAACTGTGTATAAAAATGCAGAGCGGGTTTATCACCCGGAGTAAAGAGGGTTACTATATTATTTTTCTCCCGATGCCTGTCTTGCCAACGATACCAGTTGCCAGTAAGGTGGCCGGTACCCGTTTT
>DAOQRQ010000078.1:0-9882 GCA_035355815.1 Ferruginibacter sp.
GTTTTTATAGATGATTAAATGATTTAGCACTCATCCCGGTTTTTTCCTCGTCCCGGTCTCTGACCGGGATGCAATGGTTATGAGACTCTGTCTCACAACAGCTCAATTTTTACCAATCCTTTTTCCCCGCAATAATCTCTTGCTGAACTATAAAGATAGTCTTTTGGCTCTTCAACAATTGCGGCTCGTACCGGATTTTCATGCACATAATTCAACCGATGCCGCATCATCTCCGGTTTATGAGGATCAAGATAGATGGCATGACTTCCCTCCTGCCAGAAATGATATTTCTCCACGGTTTTCAGGTACTTACCCGCAAATTCAAACCGGTATTGTATCCAGTCACGCCGTCCTTCCGGCTCAAAATCGGTTTCTTTCAATATCAAACGGGCGGTGAATTTCTTAAAATCCCGGATGATATGCGATAGCTTATGCCCTTCCCTTGCTTCTGCTACCAGGTGAAGGTGATTGGTCATTAAGCACCAGCCGAAAATGGTAAGTCCTTTATTTTCCACGCAGAAATTCAGCGAATCGGTTATGATCTGCTTGTAAACAGGACGGATAAAAATATCTACCCAACTAACAACGGTTATCGTTAAAAAGTAGCAGGCATTTTGATCGGTGATGGGGTATCTGTCGCCAGACATGTTTTGGTTTTTATTGTGTAGATTAGGCAAGTCGGAGACTTGCGACCATGGCATCCCGGTCAGAGACCGGGACGAAGAAAAAACCGGGACGAGGAGACAGGAACAAGTGAGTTACCTTTTTCTTGCCAGCACAATAGCATTTTTGAAATGCTTTTTCTTTCCTTCCAGGTTAAAAACCTCTGTATAAATAATATATATACCAACGGGAAGGCTTTGGTTCTTTTCTCCCAATCCATCCCAGCGGTAGCTTCCTTTTATACCACATAAAGCATTTCGCTGCAGGTAACGAACCGCCCTTCCGGCCGCATCAAAAATGGTAATGCTGGCAACATAACCTGCTGTCGGAAACAAATAATCAATGGTCGCAAAATCATCCATGCCATCGTTATCCGGTGAAACAATTTCAGGTGTAATGGTGATAGCTCCCTGCGCCTGCAGGTCGATACGATACTGCGAATTCTTATAGGTGGGTGTTCCGTATCCAACGCTGGTTGCGGCCGAATGCCAGTTATCCGGGTTTTGGGTTGCAGCATTATGATCTATCCGCTCCAGGGCAACCCCCTCCCGGTTATCGATCAGTTTAAAATGCCATTTCTCATCATAGCTCAGTTCATCTACAATGTTGCCTTGTGCATTCAATAAGATCACATCGCCTTTATCATCATTATAAGAAGGCATAGAAGCGATGGTTACAAAAGCATCCATGTTAAGACAGATAAAGTCACGTTTAACGATCGCCGGGTCTTCCGTCAGTACCATAAAATCCTGCGGAAAGAACAGATACTGATCGGCGCTCAGTTGTTTGATATTGCTGATAATACCTGCGCTGCTGCGGTTAGCAATGTATACATGTTTAAGATCGATGATGAGGTTGCTGCGGTTATATATCTCAACATAATCCGTTCCGTTTGACCTGGGGTTGAAGAGTATCTCATTCACAACAACAGCCAGGCTGTCGGCTATTTCACTCAGTCCAACCCTGGCCGTATTCTTTATTCCGATATTATTATTCACACAGTCGGAAACAGCCGATACAGTAACGGTATATACTTTATTACGATCGAGCGCTGTACTCAAGCGCACACTCACTTTTTCAAACCCGGGTGAAACAGTAACAGCAGATTGCGGAATGCCAATGCCATCACTGATGCTGTAATTAGCTGCCGTAGCAGCTTTCAAACTATCCAATGGTTCGTCAAATACCAAAACAATATTCATACTGTCGGTGGCAAAAGCCCTCAACAACTGGGGCCCCGTTACATCTTTATTAACCCCATCAACAGAATTCTTTTTCCCGGGTGTTCCTCCCTTTGTATCTGTACTTGCTTTCCAGTTGCCGGATCCGCTGCAGGGATTTTGCGGATCGATCATTTCCAATGTCCAGCCCCCGTCTTTTTTCAATTCATTCTGGTACCAGGCATCGGTATAATTAACAGAATGAATGATCCTGTTCTGTGGACTGCGCAAATAGAGCAGGTCGCCGGTATTATCCAGCGAAGGAAAGCCGGTGACCGATATAGCGGGGCCATATGCACTCATCACAGCCACGGCACTGGCCGTGCAGATGATCACAAAACTATCGGGCTGTAAAATATAGGAAGGCATGGGACCGCTTTGACTCGCAGCATCACCGATACGCCAGCCTGATAGATTAAGTGGTACCGGGGAAATATTCCGCAGTTCGATCCATTCATTATTGGGTAACCCGGTCTGCGGTGTGGGGTCGGCCATCAGTTCATCAATAACAATATCGTAGCGGTTGGCAATCTGCGCATAGCTGCTGCCCGTAAGCAGCAAGGCAAAGAATAAGATAAGGAGTGTTTTATTCATATTGAACATTTTAAACCGGCAGTTGCTGCTGAACACAGGTCTTTCAAAGGATAGTTGGTTTGGACGGGCTGCGATTAGTTGGTAAATTCGCTGCTTCAAATTAATGTGTTGCAGAAAGGCCTGCAATGTTTTTTAACCAATAAAATCTGAGTAAAAAATGAAAGTTGCTGTTGTTGGCGCTACCGGGCTGGTAGGAAGCAAAATGCTCCAGGTACTGGCCGAAAGAAATTTCCCTGTTGATGAACTGATACCCGTTGCTTCTGAAAAGAGCATCGGTAAAGAGGTGAGTTTTAAGAATAAACAGTATAAGATCGTGAGCGCCGATGATGCAATAAAGGCCAAACCGGATGTAGCTATCTTTTCAGCCGGCGGAAGCACTTCGCTGGAACTGGCGCCAAAATTTGCAGCGGCCGGCATTACCGTGATCGACAACTCCAGCGCCTGGCGGATGGACCCTACAAAAAAACTGGTAGTACCTGAAGTGAATGCTGCTGTTCTCACCAAAGAAGATAAGATCATTGCCAATCCAAACTGCTCTACCATCCAGATGGTGGTGGTGTTAAAACCGCTTCACGAAAAATATAAAATAAAGAGAGTGGTGGTTAGCACATACCAAAGTGTAACGGGCACCGGCGTAAAAGCCGTTACCCAGCTGATGAATGAACGCAAAGGTATTGAAGGCGAGATGGCATATAAATATCCCATCGACCTGAATGCAATACCGCATATTGATGTGTTCCTCGACAACGGCTACACCAAGGAAGAAATGAAGATGGTGAATGAAACGAAGAAAATAATCGGCGACGACAGCATTAACGTTACCGCCACCTGCGTACGCATACCCACCATGGGCGGGCACAGCGAAAGTGTGAACATAGAATTTGAAAATGATTTTGACCTTAATGAAGTAAGAGACATTCTTTCAAAGGCTCCTGGCGTGGTGGTGAAGGATGATGTGGCCAATTTCATTTATCCCATGCCATTAACGGCATTTGATAAGGATGAAACTTTTGTGGGAAGAATAAGGAGAGATGAAACACAACCCAAAACATTAAACTGCTGGATCGTTAGTGATAACCTTCGTAAGGGAGCTGCTACCAATGCGGTGCAGATAGCGGAGTATCTGTTGCAAAAGGGATTGCTGTAACACCCCCTCCGCCCCCTAAAGGGGGAACCTGGCAGTAAAATAATTTCTACCTCTTTTCTCTAATTAAAAAGTGGCCTCGTTTTAAACGAGGCCACTTTTTATATTTTATTAAGACTCTCTGCTTCCAAAGTCTCCAGGTTCCCCCTTTAGGGGGCGGAGGGGGCAATCACCCAGGTCTCGTTTCCTCTCAGTAATTTATCCAGGTCACCCTTCCCTCTTTTAGCGATCACTTCATCTATCTGCATGGTCATACTGTCTTCGTAGCAGGCTCTTTCGGTTTCGTAGAACACGCCGAACGGGCGGGGAAGATGTCCTTCCAGTCTTGGATCGTCAAACATGCGTATCAGTATCTGGGCTTTGTAAAAATCCTTTTCGTCGTGTACCCAAAGATCGTCGGTGCTGGCGCCTTCAGCCAGGTCGACGATCACTGGCTTAAATCCATCTAACTTAATTCCTTTGTTCTGCGTGGCGCCAAATATCAATGGTTTGCCCTGTTCCAGGAACAATACTTCATCCGGTTTTGTTTTCTTCTCCGTAAAAATTTCGAATGCCCCATCATTAAAGATGTTGCAGTTCTGGTATATCTCTAAGAAAGAAGCTCCCTTGTGTTCCTGCGAACGGATCAGCATAGCCTGGAGATGCTTGGGATCCCGGTCCATGGTACGGGCGATAAAACTGGCATCGGCTCCCATGGCCAACGCCAATGGGTTGAACGGATGATCAATACTTCCAAACGGCGTACTCTTGGTTACTTTATGCTCCTCCGATGTAGGCGAATACTGTCCTTTCGTTAACCCATATATCTGGTTATTGAATAACAGCACATTCACATCAAAATTCCGGCGCAACAAATGAATGGTATGGTTACCGCCAATGCTCAGTCCGTCACCGTCGCCGGTAACGATCCAAACACTTAATTCAGGTCTTGCAGCTTTTAGTCCGCTGGCTACGGCAGTCGCCCGTCCATGGATGCTGTGCATGCCATAGGTATTCATATAATAGGGAAAGCGGCTGCTGCACCCGATACCCGAAACGATCACGATATTCTCTCTTGGAATACCCAGCGTAGGCATCACTTTCTGCACCTGTGCCAGAATGGAATAATCGCCGCAACCGGGGCACCAGCGTACTTCCTGGTCGGTTACAAAATCCTTGGCGGTAAGCGGGGCTGGGGTGGTTACTGTATCACTCATAATACTTATAATGTTGAGTTATAAAGTTAATCAAAATAAACACTCAATAATCAATGTTCAACGTTCAATTTTCAATTTGTGACCCCGCTAACAGGCAGGTATTTTACTAATTCAACCTGGTATTTTCCTTTTTGCAGTTGAAATACTCTTCCCAACTATAGCCACCAATTCCTCCGTTTCTTTATAAATTCCCTCCAATTTAACAACTGGCTTGATCATTTCTTTTTTTAGAATAATTTTTAATGCAGTTCTGCATTCTTTCAGTTCTTTTAAGATCACACTCATTTTATGAACAAAATCCTTTGTTGATTCTGCAGCCTGTGCCTCTCCATAATTAAAGGTTGGTGAATGACAGGATCTTATCAACTGGCCTGCAATGTAGCTGCCGGCTCTTGTATTGGGTAAGACTTCTACCACATCAATCATTCGGCGGGTATAATCAACCAGCCTGTCCTCAAGATCATATTTTCTTTTGACCATATTGTCACTTTTATCCACCAAAATAGAACCATACAACTGCGATTTCCTGTACAAACCCTCTGGATCTTTCGCTTTTTTGCTCTATTTAATAATAATGCTCAATATTCAACGCTCAACTGTCAATATTCAATAAAGACAGCGTTCTACTGCTGTTAGTGTAGGGCTCATCCTGAGTATTGAACATTGATAATTGGTTATTGAACATTTCCCTTTAATTCCTCCCAGTATTCCGCCGCCCGCCGCGTATGCGGAATTACGATCGTTCCTCCCACAATATTCGCCACCGCAAATACCTCGTACATCTCTTCGGTATTAACCCCCAGCTCGTGCGATTTACCTAAGTGATACCTGATACAGTCATCACAACGAAGTACCATGCTGGCTACCAGGCCAAGGAGTTCTTTGGTCTTTACATCCAAGGCACCGGCGGCATAGGTATTGGTATCCAGGTTCCAGAGGCGTTTTATCACCAGGTTCTCTTTGCTTAAAATAACCTCGTTCATTTTAGTACGGTAATCATTGAATTCTTTTACTAAGTTGCTCATACGTTTAAAATATTAATGAACCACAAAGTTAAACCCGGCCTGTATATATTGATGAAACTGTTATAAATTGGCAGGAATAAAAAAACTGCATGAAAGCGTTTTTTAAGAAATACCAAAAAGAAGCTGCGCTCATCGCCGGGCTATTGCTGTGCCTGTTTTTCTTTTTTGTGAACCCGCTCGGACTTGATCCCAAAGCAACGCTGGTATTATCACTCGCTGTGCTCATTGTAAGCTGGTGGGTGCTGGATGCCATGCCCCTGCCGGTTGTGGCCCTGGTACCGCTTATCCTGTACCCGCTGCTGAACATCAATACGCTCAAAGAAACATCCAGGGCTTACTCCGATTCCATCATCTATCTTTTCATGGGCGGTTTCTTCCTGGGTATGGCCATCGAAAAATGGAACCTTCACAAACGGATCGCACTAAGGATCATCCGGTTCACGGGCACCAATGGAAACAATATCATTCTTGGTTTTATTCTTTCCACCGGTTTTATAAGTATGTGGCTCAGCAATACCGCCACCACTATGATGATGTATCCCATCGGCGCATCGGTGATCCATGTCATAAGCAAGCACGCCGACCCAAAAGCGAACATTAAAAACTTTTCGTTAACGCTGATGATGTCGCTTGCCTATGCCAGTAATTTCGGCGGTATTGCCACCATCATCGGTACGCCGCCTAATGTGGCATATATAAGTCACCTGAATGCCCACTACAAACACGGCATCGATTTCATGAACTGGATGCTGCTCTGTGCACCACTGGCCATTCTTTTATTGTTCGTGCTTTACCTGGTAATGGTAAAATGGTTATACCCCAACCGGCTTGCACAAAGCCTGGAAGGAAAGGAATTCATCGATTCCGAACTTAAGGAAATGGGAAAACTTTCCCGCCAGGAAAAAAGAGTGCTGGTGGTTTTTTGCAGCACGGCTTTTTTATGGATCACAAAAGACCTCATCAATAACGCTCAAAAAATATTTCAGTTAGACGACAGCATCATTGCCCTCCTTGGCGCCGTAAGCCTGTTCATTGTACCCAGCGGCAGAAATAAAGAAGAACCCGAAGAGCGCCTGCTGGAATGGGCCGATACAAAAAATATGGCCTGGGGTATTTTATTATTATTTGGCGGCGGTATTGCCATGGCCAAATCGCTGGAAGACGCAAAACTGATGCAAAGCCTTGGCCAATACATTGCCGGATTTGCAACAGATAATATCCTGGTACTCATTTTTGTTGTTGCGCTTATTTCTGTTTTCTTAAGCGAAGTGATGAGCAATATCGCCCAGGTAATTGTAATGGCGCCTGTAATTTCTGCTGTGGCAGATGCCTTGCATATTAATCCTTTACTGCTGGGCATTCCTATGACGCTGGGCGCCAGCTGTGCCAGCATGATGCCCATGGGCACGCCACCCAATGCCATCGTTTTTGCAAGCGGACATATTAAACTGAAACAGATGATCAAAACGGGGTTTGTGATGAATATCATCTGTGTTATACTTATTACACTTTTCAGTTGGCTGCTGCTTCCATTGATAATGCCGGATTTTTAATTGAATATTGACAGTTGAGCGTTGAATATTGAGCATTTGTATTTCTTACCGGAAAATGTTCAATACACAATGCTCAATGCTCAATGTTCAAGTGGACCAGTAAGCTAACAGCAGAAGAGTACTGCCTTCATTGAATATTGATAGTTGAGCGTTGAATATTGAGCGTTTGTATTTCTGACTGGAAAATGTTCAATACACAATGCTCAATGTTCAAGTGAAGCAGTAAGCTAATATTCGCAGTATGCTGCCTTCATTGAATATTGATAGTTGTGTGTTGAATATTGAGCATTTGTATTTCTGACCGGAAAATGTTCAATACACAATGTTCAATGCTCAATGTTCAAGTGGAGCAGCAAGCTAACAGCAGCAGAGTGCTGCCTTCATTGAATATTGACAGTTGAGCGTTGAATATTGAGCATTTGTTCTTCTGACAGTAAAATATTCAATACACAATGCTCAATGTTCAAGTGGACCAGTAAGCTAACAGCAGCAGAGTGCTGCCTTCATTGAATATTGATAGTTGAGCGTTGAATATTGAGCGTTTGTATTTCTGACTGGAAAATGTTCAATACACAATGCTCAATGCTCAATGTTCAAGTGGAGCAGTAAGCTAATATTCGCAGTATGCTGCCTTCATTGAATATTGACAGTTGAGCGTTGAATATTGAGCATTTGTATTTCTTACCGGAAAATGTTCAATACACAATATTCAATGCTCAAGTGAAGCAGTACGCTAACATTCGCAGTATGCTGTTTTATTTGTAATTTCAGCGTCCCCAAAAAACAGCTTATGAAAGTTCTTTCGCTCTCCCGGGTTCTTATTGCAGTCATTATTCTCCAATCTGCAGAAACATTTGCACAGAATTCCAACGCAAAATATTTCAATGCCATGCAATGGCGATGTATCGGTCCGCACCGTGGCGGCAGAACAGTAGGCGCCGTAGGCGTTCCTTCTCAACCCAATGTATTTTATATCGGCGTAAACAACGGCGGTGTGTGGAAGACCAACGACTACGGCCGCACCTGGAAACCCATCTTTGATGACCAGCCTACCGGCAGCATCGGCGATATTGTTGTTGCTCCTTCTAACCCCAATGTGATCTATGTGGGCAGCGGCGAAGGATTGCAAAGACCCGATCTTTCTGTTGGCGATGGAATTTATAAATCAACCGATGGCGGAAAAACATGGATCAACACAGGATTGAAAGAAGCACAACAGATCGGCGGACTTGCCATTGACTCAAAAAACGAGAACCGGGTTTTTGCTGCCGTACTTGGCCATCCATACGGACCCAATACCGAACGGGGTGTTTACAGAACATTGGACGGCGGAAAAACATGGGAACAGGTTTTATATAAAGACGAAAACACCGGCGCCATACAGGTTACCATCGATCCCAACAACTCCAACATCATTTATGCTGATATGTGGGCAGGCAGACAGGGCCCATGGGAGAACGGCGCCTGGAACGGAAGCGAAAGCGGTTTATTCAAAAGCATCGACGGAGGAAACACCTGGAAAAAACTAACCACCGGTTTACCAACAACCGAACAGGGCCTGGCAAGAATTGGTTTTTGTATTGCGCCTTCTAACAGCAACCGTTTATATGCAACCGTTGAAGCAGGAAAGTATGGCGGCATTTACCGCAGCGATGATGCCGGTGAATCCTGGCAACTGGTAAATCCCGATGAACGGCTTTGGGGAAGAGGAAATGATTTTGCAGAAATAAAGGCCGATCCAAAAAATGCAGACATTGTTTACAGCGCCGATGTGGTTACCTGGAAAAGTATCGACGGCGGAAAAACATGGTCGGCATTCCGCGGCGCACCCGGCGGTGATGATTACCACCGCATCTGGATCAACCCCAACGATCCCAATATCATGCTTCTTGCAACCGACCAGGGCGCCATCATTACGGTTAATGGCGGAGAGACCTATTCATCCTGGTACAATCAGCCCACGGCCCAGTTCTATCATGTAAGCACCGACAATGATTTTCCTTACAATGTATACAGTGGCCAGCAGGAAAGCGGAAGTGTATGCATTGCATCAAGAGGCAACGACGGGCAGATCAGTTACCGGGAATGGCACCCGGTTGCCGCCGAGGAATATGGTTATGTGGCAGCCGATCCATTGAACCCGAATATAGTTTATGGCGGAAAGATCACCCGTTATGATAAAAGAAACGGGCAGTCGCAGAACATTGCACCCGAAGCAGTGCGCAGCGGCAGGTATCGTTTTTTAAGAACGGCTCCTGTGCTCTTCAACCCCATTGATAAAAAAACATTGTACTATGCCGGTAATGTGTTGTTCAAAACAATGGATGGCGGAAATAAATGGAGCATCATCAGTCCCGATCTTTCAAGAGAAAGCTGGGACATTCCCGAAAGCGTGGGCATTTATACCAAAGAAGAAATGAAAACAATGCCGAGGCGTGGGGTGATCTATACCGTTGCGCCTTCGTATGTTGATATCAATACCATTTG
>DAOQRQ010000079.1:0-9848 GCA_035355815.1 Ferruginibacter sp.
CCAAAATCCCACTCCCATCGGTTGGGAACGCCGTAATCAGTTGTTGTCAGGTCATTGAATTGTATAGGCGTATTCTTGCATTGTCCGCCATAACCAAAATCAGGACGGAAGCCGGGAAACACCTTTACGATAGAAGTAGTGGAATCGGAGCAAGGTAATCCCCGGTTTACCACCAGTTTTAAAATATAAACACCCGTATCGTTGTAAGTATGTGTGGGTGATTGTTGTGTGGATGTATTCCCATCGCCAAAATCCCAGTCATAGGTTTGAATGATGTTTGACGGAGTAAGGTTCTCAAAGGTCAAAGTAAATCCATCACAACTTGGATATTTATCAAGCAGTGTTGCAGTAGCCACTTCACAATCGTGAACAGTTAAGATAAAATCCTTTCGGTGCGTTCCGATCTTGACCCCGTTCCGGTACTCATCCACACAAACGCAAACCACATACCTGCCTGGATTTTGCGGAGCAATACCGGATATAAGTCCTGTGCGGGGGTTTAATGTTGAACCCGAGCCAAGCGGATTAGTACCGGAGTATCCATTAATATAAGACACTGATTGAAATGGCGGAGAAGAAGGACTTACGTTTGCTGAGTTGATAGCATTACCCCTGTTGAAAGCATTGCAATAGTAATACACCAATGAATCACCATCCAGGTCATTAGCGCCAAAATCAAATGTGAAGCCTGATTTGTAACATACCCTGGTTAATTGTGTACGAAACTGCGGGCTGCTGTTGGTACCGTTGGCTAACATGCTTGAACCCGGAATGATGCAGGAATATGTTGAGCCTTCTCCCTGTGCCGGCTGATTTTGTGTCAATACATTTTCTAACGGGAAGATCCTGCAGCAGGTTTGATAAGCGGCTGTATACCCGTTAACATTATTCGGTAATTCAATGATCAGGTCGAAAGATCCCATGCTGTAATCCAATGTTGGCGGATTTACCATACAGGCCGGCGGGGGTGTAACGGGAACGTTGATGGTGCTGGTAATATTCACGCTGAATGGAGAATTGCCTATTTGTGTGTTCAGATCGTTGTTGTAGATGCCAATAAAAACATTGCCGGGCATGGCCGCACCGCCACCCAGGTTATCCCTGAATAACCTTAATGTGATCCGGTATTGTTTGGAATTACCGCTGCCGGGTCCCAGGTACCTGTATATCAATTCACCCCCCGAAATATGATTGGCGAACGTATCTGAAAAAAGTAAAACAAGAAGAGAAACAAATAAAAATTTCTTCATAGCGGGAATTGAGCAATAATCAGACCTAAAAATAGGTGAATTCGCTGTTTGGACGCTGAATTTTTATTGCAAAAAGCCTAACAAAAAGTTATTTAGAGGGGTGGTTTCTTCCCACATACCCATATGGGCGCTGTTGCGCAGTATGTGTATGTGCGATTGGCCGGGCAGGTAGCACTGCTGCAGGCTTTGGGAAAAGGGAACGGCATTGTCGTGCTGGCCGATGATGAAAAGGATGGGCCGGGGAAATGTTTTTAAAATATGAGTACGGTCGGGGCGGCCGATCATGGCCTGGTAATATTGAACCAGGGCTTCAGCAGTAAAGCTTCTTCCTTTTTCTATGAGTTGTTCTATTGATTCTTCAAGGGGAGTTAAATCGTCAGGTTGCTGAAAGCCGTCAGGCCGCTGGGAGCGTCCCGACGGGTGAAAGAGGCCCGGAATAGCTGTTCTCAAGAAATCATAAGCGCCGTTCTTGTTGATGAATTCAATTGATCTTAAGCGGGCTGATTTTTTTTCTTCACTGTCGGCAAAGGCAGAGGAATGTACCAGGCCGAAAGAAGAAAGCAGTTCAGGATATTTTTCTGCAATTGCTAAGGTTATGTAACCGCCCATGCTGTGACCGATCAACGTACATTGCTCTATCTTTTCTTTCATTATAATGACCTTTATTGTTTCAGCCATACCCTCAATGCTCATGTCTTTGATTAGTTCTGAATGTCCGCTGCCGGGCAGGTCGGGGATGATGAGTTGAAACTGGTCTTTTAAAAAATCCACCTGCTTATTCCAGATGTCTCCGTCTTCGCCAAAGCCATGAATGAGTATAACAGGCTTACCCTTGCCGATAGTTCGGTAGAAGATTTTTGAAGATTGGTATCTGATATTTTTTTCAACCACGAATGACACGAATTTACACAAATATATCCGTGTTAATTCGTGTCATTCGTGGCAAAAACTTTAGTTGCACTCCGGTATATCAGCAGCAACACAAGCGGTATCAAACCATTGTTCATCTGCTGCGGTAAAAAGTACCAGCTTATTAAAACCAGTGTTAAGGCAATGGCAGTGAATTTGAAATATTTTTTCACCCAACTTTTTTTACTGTTTACAAAAAAGGCAATGACCGTATGTGTGGGCCATGCCCAAAGCAAATTGAAATTATTCTTACACATCTGGTGATCGGTGGCCGTCCACATAAAAATTAAAATAATCCCTAAGGCGCCGGCAAGAAAGAAGAAGAGGCCGTCGAAACCCTGCAGCAATGCCTGTATGAATTTGTTCTTAACAAAGCCCAGTAAAAAGATGAAGGCAAAGAGCAAGCTAAAAACAACAAAGGGTGTGAAGAAGGAATTTTTATTACCGGCTTCATTGATGGGATATAAATTCTGTGCCGATACTACCATCGGGTGATCGCTGCTGTCGAGGCTTTTCATCAGGTTGTCGGGCAAAAACTGCATTTGTTCTGCCGACATCATACCATCGCAGGGTTGGCCCAGTAAAATGTCGATGCCCAGCTTGCTCCAGTCTTTTCCGTTTTTATCTAAGTATTGGTGAATGGCCTGCCGGAACCTGCTGCCTGTTGGCATCACGGGTTTTTTGCAAAAGGAAGAATCGTGTTGTTTTTTAAGAATGTCACGCAGGCGGGTGGTACAGTTGTCGAAAAAGAAATCGTACTTGTAATATTTGTTCTCTTCTTTCAGGTTGTTATTTAAGAACCGGCGGATGCTGATTTTTTCTGCCGCTGATAAATTCAGTACCTGCTCGGTGATGCCACGGTTGGTAGATTGATAGAGGTCTTTGAAATCAGAAAAATATTCGGCCGACACATAGTACAGCAACTTGCCACGTACAAACTTCAGGTAAAAACCATCGTCGTCAAAATTGAAAGTGCCGTAGTTGTACACGATGTCGGTAACGGCATTGCTGTCGATAACCCGGTAGGCGCTGTGACCAAAAGTGGAATAGAGTTCTTCGCCGGGTGTGCAGGTGAGCAGGGAGATGCGGAGACGGGAGCTGTCTTGTGCCGCAGCGGAATTAAAAATTAAGAATGAAAAATTAAAAATTAAAAATGCGATGCAGATTTTTTTTCTCATTGGCAAGCGCTTACAGTTTAACATTGGTATTATGAAATAAAGGAATTCATAATTCTTAATTTTTAATTGTCAATTATAACTAACGGCTGTAATTCGGCGCTTCCTTGGTTATCTCAATATCGTGTGCATGGCTTTCCCGCATGCCGGCATTGGTGATCTTTACAAAAGTGGCTTTCTGTAATTCGCTGATGTCTTTTGCGCCGCAGTAACCCATACCTGCCCGTAAGCCGCCGGTGAACTGGTGCACCACTTCCCTGGTATAACCTTTAAAAGCAACACGGCCTTCAATGCCTTCGGGCACGAACTTTTTAATGTCGTCTTCCACATCCTGGAAATAGCGGTCGCTGCTGCCCTGCGCCATAGCGCCTAAAGAGCCCATGCCGCGGTATTGCTTGAATTTCCTTCCTTCGTAAATAATGGTTTCGCCCGGACTTTCTTCAGTTCCTGCAAACACATTACCCATCATTACACAACTGGCACCGGCGGCCAGTGCTTTTACCATATCGCCGGTGTATCTTATTCCGCCATCGCTGATGATGCCTACGTTCTTATTTTTTAATGCAGCGGCTGTTTCCATCACGGCTGTTATCTGCGGAACGCCGGTACCGGCAACAATTCTTGTGGTGCATATAGAACCCGGGCCAATACCTACTTTCACGGCGTCTGCCCCGGCATCGGCCAATGCTTTTGCTCCTTCTCCCGTTCCTACATTGCCGGCAATTACCTGTAAATTTTTAAATGTCTTTTTAATGTTCTTCAAAGCGCCGATCACCCCCTTTGTATGTCCGTGAGCACTGTCTAAACAAACAACGTCAACACCGGCTTTGTATAAAGCTTCCACCCGCTGCATGATATCACCGGTAATGCCAACGCCGGCGCCAACGAGTAACCTGCCGAAAGAATCTTTCACGGCATGTGGGTGTGATTTCAGTTTTAAAATATCGCTGAATGTTACCAGCCCGATGAGTTTACCGGCCTTGCTCACCACCGGCAATTTTTCGATCTTATTTTTCTTAAAGATGAGTTCTGCTTTTTTCAGATCGGTGCCTTCGGGGGCGGTAATGAGATTGTCCTTTGTCATTACTGAACTCACTTTGTCTTTATAATTGGTTTCAAAGCGCAGGTCACGGTTGGTGAGTATACCTACCAGTTTGTGGCTGGCGTCCACAATGGGAATGCCGCCGATCTTGTTTTCCCTCATTAAGCGAAGTGCTTCGCCAATAGTGGCATCGGGGCGGAGTGTAACAGGGTCCAGTATCAAACCATTCTCACTTCTTTTTACTTTACGCACCTGGTCGGCCTGCTGGTCGATGCTCATATTTTTATGCAGGATGCCGAGTCCGCCTTCTCTTGCCAATGCAATGGCCAGGGCTGCTTCGGTAACCGTATCCATGGCTGCGCTGAGCATGGGTACATTTAATGTGATGCTTTTAGTGAGTTGGGTGCTGATGCTTACCTCCCTGGGGAGGATCTGCGAATAGGCGGGCATCAGTAAAACGTCGTCAAACGTTAAGCCTTCGCCGTAAAATTTTCTGGATTTGCCTGGGGCAGTGGGGTTATTTATTGTTGCCATAGGCAAAGGTAGGGCGGGGAATTAAAAATTAAAAATTAAAAATTCAGGCCAGTTTATAAACCTTACCAGGCAGACTTATCACCACCGCCTGCATCTCCAGCATTAACAAAGCCGTTGCCACAGCGCTGCTGCTTAACCCGCTTTTGAAATAGAGTTCATCAATGTGAATGCTTTCCTGCTGTTGCAGGACATTTACAACTATTTTTTCATCGGGTGAGAGTTCAATAAATAATTCCCGTTGTTTTTTTTCATGCCCTGGGCGGGGCCGGGCGGACCAGTTCATGAATTCTAAAAGATCTTCTGCCGAGTTTATCAATGCTGCTTTATTGTTTTTGATCAGGTAATTACAACCTTCACTTTTTGCATCATTTGTTCTTCCGGGAATGGCGAAAACGTCTTTGTTGTAACTATTGCCCAGTTCGGCGGTGATTAGTGAGCCGCCTTTTTTGCTGCTTTCAATTACAATTACGGCGTCGCATATTCCTGCCACAATGCGGTTTCGTTTTGGGAAATTCTGTTTATCGGGATTAGTATTACTGATGAATTCGGTGAGCAGACCTCCGTGCCCGGTTATTTGTTTGGCCAGCGATTTATTTTGTTCGGGATAGATCCGGTCGAGCCCATGTGCCAGTACGGCAACGGTTTGCAGGTCATTCCGCAGCGCTGCTTTGTGTGCAATGGTATCAATGCCAAATGCCAGTCCGCTCACGATAAGAATATTCTCCTGTTTAAGCTCTTCAATGAATTTTTCACAAACCGTTTTTCCATAACTGGAATTATTCCGGGTGCCAACAATGGATATTATTTTAGAATTATTGAGGTCTGCATTACCGCGGTAATAAAGCAGGGCAGGGCAGTCGAAACAATTCAGCAAGCGCCGGGGATAATTTTCATCCGTTATAAACAGCGGCGTGATCTTGTACTTCTCTATGAATTTTATTTCTTCTTCCGAACTGCTGAAGCCGGAAAAATCTTTGATGGATCTTGCCCGAACGCTTCCGATGCCTTCGATCTTTTCCAGTTCTTTTTTCTTTGCTTTAAAAACAGCCTGGGCATTGCCATAGATATGAATGAGTGCTTTGGTATGCACATCGCCTATATTGGGTACCAGGGTGAGGGCGATCTGGTAGAGGAGGTCGTCGTTGGTCATTTGTCGTTAATCATTTGTCAATGATCAGTGGAACATTGAGATGAGCGACAATGATAAAAAACTATTTAATTGCTGATAACGGAAAGTTCTGTCCGGCGGTTGAGGGATTTCCCTTGTTCAGTAGCATTATCTGCCACGGGTTTGGAAGCGCCGAATCCTTTATAGCTGAGCCGTTGGGGGTTGATGCCTTTGTTTAACAGGTATCCAACCACCGACTTTGCCCGGTTGTTGGAGAGGAGTATATTGTCTTTATCCTGGCCCACATTATCGGTATGACCATCGATCTGGATCTTTAGTTTCGGGTTTTCATTCAGCAGCATCACCAGCTTATCCAGTTCGCCGGTAGATTCGGGTTTAAGACCGAATTGTTTTGTATCGAAAAAGATATTCTTAAGTACAATAGTTGCGCCTGCTTCTATCGGTTGCAGGGGAATGTTGACTGTAAAAACAGCATCGCTGGTTTTATCAAGCAATGAAAAATTGTCCGAATAAAATAAATAACCTTTCCGGTTTACATTGAAGGCGTATTCTTTTCCAACGGGTAAAGTGGCCAGGTAATTTCCGTCTTCATCGGTTTGTAATTTGCTGATAACGGTCTTTGTTTTTACATCGCTGAGTTCAACAGATGATGGCAGACCGGCCTTTGTTTTTTTATCGAACACTTTTCCTTTTACCCATAATGTTTTTAACGGCCTGATATCTTCTTTTAACTGGAAAGAATAAATATCAATGCCACCTTTACCATTGCCTTTGTCGCTGGCATAGTAAGCTGTTGCTGCATCTGCTGCCACTATCAGCGAGCCTTCATCATCGATGGTATTGATGGGATAACCTAAATTTTCGGCCATCACCCAACTGCTGTCGTTTATTTTTTTGCTGAAGAAAAAATCAGACATGCCGTAACCGGTGTGCCCGTTGCTGTTGAAATAAAGCGTTTGATTATCGGCATGCATAAAGGGGCAACCTTCATTGCCGCTTGTGTTCACCGCTTCGCCTAAATTTTCAGGAATACTCCATTTGCCCGAGGGCAGGCGATGGGTTACCCATATATCCGTTCCGCCAAAACCACCTTCCCGGCTGCTGGAAAAATAGAGGTCTCTTTTATCGGGCGATAAAGAAGGAGAAGATTCCCAGAGATCGGTGTTCACCACCGGTCCCAGGTTTTGCGGTTCACTCCAGCCTTTGTTTGTGCGTACCGAAAAATAAAGATCGCAGCTTCCTTCGCCTTCGGAATAATTGCAGCCTGTGAAAACCAGTAGCTGACCATCCTGCGAAATATTCAGCGCCGCTTCATTGAGCGTGGTATTTACTTTTCCTTCCAGTGGTTTTGCATTGCTCCATTTGCCATTGATGAAGTTGCTTTCATAAAAATCTTCGTCGTTGTTCACCCGCCGGGTAAAGATCATTTTACTTCCATCAATGGTGAAGGAAGGAAAATATTCAAGCGCAGCGGAGTTGATGCTGTCGCCTAAATTCTGCGGGGCAAAAACATAATCCTTTGACGGGTGTTTCTTTTCATAGGCAACGGCAAATTCGTAGGACGATCTGCGGTAATTGCCGGCCTTAATGCTTTGCTGGTTCAGTTTCGGATTCAATAAAAATTCATTCACAGCATCAAGGGCCTGTTGAAATTTTCCAATACCGGCCAGTGAAATAGAGTAGGGAAGCAGGTATGTTTTTGAATACACCGAATCCATTTGCCAGGCGGTATTAAAATCGGAAACAGAAGACTGATAATCTTTTAATGCGGCGTAAATATTCGACCGGGTTAAAAAGGCATCCACCAGTTTGGGTTCAATCTGCAGCGCATCGTTCAGGTGTTTGATGGCCTCCGCATATTTTCCGTCGGTGGCTTCTTCCACTGCCTGTCCGTACAGTTCACCTGCTTTTTGATTTACTTTTTCCGGATCGTACCATTGAGCGGGAGAAATTAAAAATGAAAAATGAAAAATTAAAAATGAAAAGAGTATGCGGTGGATATGTGAGTTTGTATTTTTCATTTATGTGAGGTCAATGTGTGAAGGTAAAACGAAAACAATGCCTGTTTATTCTTTATGCAGGAATTATAACATTTCCTTTTACGGCACATGGATGTACTTGTGTATCTGTAACGATAATTCCCATTGCGGGTGCTGTTTGATGTAGTCAATGATCAAAGGAGTAACTACAGAAGCTTTATCCCATTCGGGCTGAAGATAAAGTTTGCAGCCTGGTGAAACCAGTGCGGCATATTGTTCAGCCCATTCAAAATCAGATTTATTGAACACCACCACTTTTAATTCATTGGCATGTGGTAATATCTCCGGCAGCGGCGCTTTGAATTTTTTGGGCGATAAGCAGATCCAGTTCCAGGAACCACTCAGCGGATGAGCGCCGGATGTTTCAATATTTGTTTCAAAACCTTTCAATTGGAGTGCAGCAGTAAGTGCATCCAAGTTATGCATCAACGGTTCACCACCCGTAATGACCACCAGTTTTGCCGCTGTTTGTTCAATAGTAAATAGTAAATCTTCGATCTTTAATACCGGGTGTTTGCCTGCATCCCAGCTTTCTTTCACATCGCACCACACACAACCCACATCGCACCCGCCGAGGCGAATGAAATAGGCGGCTCTGCCCTGGTGAAATCCTTCGCCCTGTAATGTGTAAAAATGTTCCATTACGGGGAGAGAAGTAGTGCCTGTATCTTTTAACTGGGTCATGTTGTTTGAAGAAAAATAATGCTTACCTGTATTTGTTTTCACAGGCCGTAAATGTATTCATCAGTAAAGCAGCGATGGTCATTAAACCCACACCGCCTGGTACAGGAGTTATGTAGCTGCATTTTGATGATACGTTTGTAAAATCAACATCGCCTTTAATGGCAAAGCCTGATTTTTTTGTTGCATCGGGTACACGGGTGATGCCCACATCAATTACCACCGCATCGTTTTTCACCATGTCGGCTTTTAAAAATTCAGGGATGCCCAGTGCAGCAACAATGATGTCTGCCTGTAAACAGATATCTTTTAAGTTATTGGTACGGCTGTGACAAACCGTTACGGTGCAATTGCCCGGGTAGGTGTTCCTGCTTAACAAGATACTGATGGGCCTGCCTACAATGTTGCTGCGGCCGATGACCACGGCATGTTTGCCGGCGGTTTCAATTTTATAATGTTCCAGCATCAATAGAATTCCATAAGGGGTTGCAGGAATAAAAGTGGGTAAGCCCTGCACCATTTTACCAATGCTCATCGGGTGAAAACCATCCACGTCTTTACCCGGGTGAATGAGGTTGATTATTTTTTCTTCGTTGATCTGTTTGGGTAAGGGCAACTGCACCAATATACCGTCCACATCATCATCGTTGTTCAGTTTTTCAATAGCTGCGATCAACGCTGTTTCTGAAACGCTTTCATCCAGGCGGATGAGGCTGCTTTTAAAACCCACGTCGCCGCAGTTCTTTACTTTGCTGGCCACATAGGTTTCGCTGGCGCCGTTGTTGCCTACCAGTATGGCGGCCAGGTGTGGCGTTTTTTTCCCTTCTTTTTTGAAGAGGATCACCTTTTCTTTTACTTTCTCTTTAACGGATTGGGAAACGATCTTGCCATCTAAAATTTGCATGGGGCAAAAATACACAACTATTGGTTGATTTTCTCCTGCCCGGCCGAAAGAGGGTTGCTATTTTGTATTGATGATCCCCCGCTGCATAAAGATGAAAATTGAACTGATGGTAATGGTTTGCTTATCCGGTCTTTTACCAGCTGTAGCGCAATCACTGCGCTATCCTGTATCGCAGCCCTATATCG
>DAOQRQ010000080.1:0-9833 GCA_035355815.1 Ferruginibacter sp.
TTCTCCGCTTATCAGGCTTGGGGGTACCCCGGGCCCCGGAACTGTTAATTGACCAGTGTAAAATAGGTTTTTTATTTTAATACTCCTGCATGAAGGCCTGAAAATTGCCGTCTGCATCAGTGTATTAGCCAGTCCGTATGCATTGCCTTTGAACGAATTATAGTCAGATACAAAGTTGCTTATTGAATAGCTTTTTTTATAAACGATACTGTTTTTTATCTGTTGCCCGGTCCTGTTTTCAAATCTTGCCAGTATCTTTTGAAAATAGCTTTCCCTCAATTCTTCTGTATCTGCTTCCAGCCCGGCGGCTACCGGTATCAGGAAAACCATGTTATCACATCCTGCCGGCGCCACTGTTTCATCTGTTACGGAAGATACCGAAAGGTAAAACAACGGATCGGATGGCCATTGTTTTGTTGAATAGATCTCTTTGCCATGCACTTCAAAATCGGCATCAAAGAACAAGGAGTGGTGCGGTACTCCTTCCACTTTTTTATTCAGGCCTACATAGTACAATAAACAACTCGGCGCCATCAGTCTTTTATCCCAGTACTGCTCACTGTACCTACGGTAGTTTTGGGGAAGCAGTTTGCTTTCTATAAAATGATAATCAGCTCCCCCTATCACCACATCGGCTTCATACGTTCTTCCCCCTGCTGCCTGTACGTTATTTGCCCTGCCGTTGTCTGCATTTATTGCCATAACATCACAATCAAACACAAACTTAACGCCCAGTTCTTCGGCAAGCCGGTGCATGCCTTTCACTACGGAGTACATTCCTTTTTTAGGATACCAGGTACCCAGCTTTATATCGGCATAATTCATCAGGCTGTATAAAGCCGGCGTGTCTTTAGGCAATGCACCCAAAAACAAAACCGGGAATTCCATCAGCTGGCGTAGCTTCTGGTGCTTAAAATATTTTCCGATATGTTTATCAATGGAGGTAAACACATCGAGTTTAAAAACACCTTTGATCGTATCCCAGTCTAAAAATTCAGTTAACGACTGCCCGGGTTTATACACCAGCTTGTTGATGCCCACTTCATACTTATAAAGCGCTTCTTCCAGGAAGGCATCCAGCTTATCGCCGCTGCCGGGTTCAATACTTTCAAATAACTTTTTTAATTCTTCGTAATTGGCGGGAATGTCGGAGTACCCTTCCTGCCAATAAATACGGTACGATGGTTCCAGTCTTTCCAGTTCATAGTAGTCGGAAACCTTTTTTCCAAAGCACCCGAA
The DNA here is from genome assembly GCA_035355815.1 of Ferruginibacter sp. Taxonomy (GTDB): domain Bacteria; phylum Bacteroidota; class Bacteroidia; order Chitinophagales; family Chitinophagaceae; genus Ferruginibacter. The sequence goes on from DAOQRQ010000080.1 coordinate 1,240, forward strand.
ATACCGCTCAAATACATCGGGCATCCAGTACCAGCTTGGTCCCATATCAAAGGTGAAGCCATCGGCTTTTAATTGCCGGGCCCTGCCTCCGGGGGTACTTTGTTTTTCCAGTACGGTAACATCCCATCCGGCTTTGGCCATAAAGGCGGCGGCGGATAAGCCGGCAAAGCCACTTCCTATAATTACTACTCGTTTCAAAGTGCGAAAATAAGGCTATTGGGTTTAATAGTAAACAGTACTGGTGGGTATTAGCACCAGTGGTCAGACGGGGGCGTCAGACCAGGATCAGAACCGCTCCAGTTGCTGCTTCAGTAATTTACGGGCAAAATGTATCCTGCTTTTAATTGTTCCCAGCGGTTCTTTCAGAATAAGGGCTATCTCGTGGTACTTATATCCTTCAAAATACAATTGAAACGGCGTTTTAAAAATATCCGGTAACTGGTGAATAGCCTGGTATATGTTCTTTACGGCAAGGTTTGTTTCCGCAGCATTGGCCGTTGTGAACTGGTTATAGTCGAGTAAAAAATCATTGGGGGTGTTATCGAAAATAGTGTTCTGCTTTGCACTGCGCCTGTAGTTATTGATAAAAATATTGCGCATGATGGTGTATAGCCAGGCCTTGATATTGGTACCGTCCAGGTACTTTTCTTTATTGGCAAGGGCCCTGAACAGTGTTTCCTGTACCAGGTCCTTGGCAGATTCAGAATCCCTGGTAAGGGTCATTGCAAATGGCTTCAGGTAATCTGAATTATGAATGAGTACCTGGTCGAATTCTATAGCAGACATATCAAAATGTTTAACTAATAAAACATAAAGCTAAACAAAATGTTTCTGAAAAAAAGAGGTTTTGTTTAATTTTTTTTGTTAAAAATTAAACATACTGGCGTTCAATTGTTTATGGAGGAATAAGATTAAAGTCCGGAAACAAATTCCATTACTTCTGAATAGGATTTCTTGAAATGAACCGGCGGCTGTATCTTTCTTTCATATGTGTGGGTTAACTGACCGGAAACGATTACCGGGGTTTCTGTAAATTTCTTATTAATGGCGGTAATGAATTTTTCAAAATTGAATTTAGGTCCAACCGTGGTGAGGTGCGTATAGAGGTAATCAGGTTTTTTAAGTTTAACCACATATTCCACATCATTGGCGGGTATGCTGCAGCCGAGATAAATAGTGTTGATGCCCCTGTTCCTGAGAAGATAATTCATAAACAAAAGACCCAGCTCATGGTATTCTCCTTCGGGTAAAAAAAGCAAAACCGTTATATCGGTCTTCACCCGGTTGTTTATGTTCTCAATTCCGGCGATCAACTTTTGGCGGATGACATTGCTTACGAGATGCTCCTGTGCCGGATTGATATGATTGGTCATCCATAATATTCCTATTTTTTCGAGGTAAGGAAAGATGATCTGCAGAATGGTTTTTTCAATCCCTTTGACGGCTATGAAATTATTGAGGGTGTTTTCAAATCCTTCCATATCCAGATCAACCATATTCTGGATGAGGCCATTCACGATTCGTTCCTGCTGGGCTTCCAGTTGATTAAGAGAAAGTATACGCTCTTTCATCTCCGCTTCATTCATCCGGTCGATATGGGATATCTTAAAACCGTACTTATTCAGCAGGGCAACATTCAGTATTTTCTTCAGTTCTTCGTTACTGTAAAAACGGATATTGGTTCCGGTACGGCTGGGTTTTAAAAACGAATAGCGTTGCTCCCATATTCGTATGGTATGGGCCTTTATACCCGACAGGTTTTCCAGGTCTTTAATGGTGAAGGAATGCATCGCTTTGTTTTTGGTATTACAAATACCCCGGCGGATTGTTTAAACAGCTACAAAAAAATTTCAGCAAAGATAGTATTACGGGTTAAAAACTGCGGGCCGGGAGGTCTTTAAAAACCCTGTTCACCAGGTTGTTCGCCGGAAACAGGATGGACCAGGCAGTGAGGAAAATGATCATGAAATCGGTATACAAAGAAGCGTTTTTCTGGTACCAGAGTTCCAGGGCTCCTTTATACGGATAGATGGCAGCATACATGGCTTTGGGATCTGCTGCTTCCGAAACGATCTTTTCCTCATCCCGGAAAATGAGTGAGCCAATACCCGTCATCCCGGGCTTACAGTTATATATCTGTTTTTGAATTTCTTCGGAGTATAATTGGAAACTTACTTCCATCAATGGCCTTGGGCCTACAATACTCATATCGCCGTTAAATACATTGAATATCTGCGGCAGCTCGTTTACCTTGGTCATGCGCAGGATCTTACCGAAGGGAGTTACCCGGGGATCGTTCCTGAGTGTTATCTCACCGGTACCTATATTCGGACTGTTCTTCATCATGGTAGCAAACTTCCAGATATTGAAAGGCCGGTTCTTATACCCGATCCTTTTCTGAAAATAAAAAACTTCCCGCTCACCGGTAACCAACAAGATCAGGATGGATGGAATGAGAATGGGGGAAAGGAGGATGAGGGCAATCGTTGCAATCAGGATATCGATTAGCCTTTTAAGGAATTTGTACATAATTGGGTGCTTGATTCTTGATACTGGATGCTGGATACTGGATACTTGCAGAGTCCGATCCAGTATCTGTCCTAAAAAACTTCCTTGATCTTTTCGCAAACAGCTTTCAATTCTTCATCGGTAATATTTGTTGAACAGGGAATGCTTAAGCAGCGCTGGTAAACAAAATCGGAGCGGTTATCTTTATTATAAAAGATGTTGTCTTTAAACATCCGCAACTGGTTCATGGGTACCCAAAACGGGCGGCTCTGCATTTTGTTATCGTTCAATATTTTTAAAACATCTTTTTGTTTTTCCGTCATGATGGTTGGCAGCCAGCAGTTTGGGTTTACATCCGCACTAACCTGCTGGAATTTTATATCGCCCACGCCAGCCAGTTCTTTTTTATAAAAAGCCATTATCTCCTGTTTGCGCTTGATGAAGCCGGGCAACAATTCCATTTGCGCCACACCCATGGCCGCTGCTACGTTCACCAGGCGGTAATTATACCCGATCTCATCATGAACATATTCAAAGGGATCACTCTTTGCCTGTGTGGTTAAATGCTTGGCCTTTTTGGCCAGGGCTTCATCATTGGTAACGATCATTCCGCCGCCGCCAGTGGTTATTATTTTATTACCATTGTAACTGAAGGTTCCCATCAAACCAAAACTGCCGGCATGTTTTCCTTTGTAGTAAGAACCCAGTGCTTCGGTGCTGTCTTCAATCACGGTTAAGTTATGTTGTTTGGCCAGAGCCATAAAACGATCCATATCGCACATATTACCCAGTACATGCACGGGCATAATGACCGGGATCCGCCGGCCGTCTTTTTTATAATGACATACCCCGTTCCGCTGTTCTGTTTCTTCGGTTAAGAATTTCTCCAGCAGGTTAAGGTCCATTTGCCAGGAACCGGGATCGGTATCAATTAAGATCGGATCTGCGCCGGTATATTTTATAGAATTGCAGGTAGCGATGAAGGTAATATTAGGAGTAATGACGTAATCTTTTTCATTAACACCCACCAGGATCAGGCAAATGTGCAGGGCGGTGGTTCCGCTGCTGGTGGCCACGGCATATTTTGTACCGGCGAACTCAGCGCTCATTTTTTCAAACTGGTCAACATAAGCGCCCACACTGCTTACCCAGCCGGTATCCAAACAGTCTTTAACATATTTCCATTCGTTTCCGGCCATATTGGGGCCACTGAGTAAAAGCATAGTTTTTGGTTTTTTAATAAACGGCCAGGGGGTTCGGATTATTATTGTGCTGCAAACCTATTAAAAAAAATGGCGACGGCCTAAATGCCGGTGCAATTATACAATCTGCGATGGATTTAGCCGGCAGCATTCAAAATAAAAGAAAAGCTGCTTCCGGTTCCAATTTCACTTTGTACCGAAATGCTGCCTCCCTGCGCCTCAATAAATTCTTTTGAAATGGCCAGCCCCAGGCCGGTACCGGTTTTACTGCTGCCTGGTACTTTAAAGTAGCGGTCAAATATTTTGGGCAGGTATTTTTCCTCGATCCCTTTCCCCGAATCTTTTACGGTGAATTCCACTGCATTGCTTTTACGGGTGGCATTTATTTCCACCGTACCGTTTTCGGGAGAATACTTCAGGGCATTGGTAAGAAAATTTATCAGCACCCATGCTGTTTTTTCCTGGTCGGCATTTACCATTGGAAGCTTATCATCAATACTGATTTTCAGCACCACCAGCTTTTGCTGTGCCTTAAATTGAACAGCTTCCACAGCCTGCTGCACAATATCAGCCGCCCGAACAGGCTGCAGCTTTAACTGAATATTGCCGGTTTCTACCTGGCTCATGTTCAGTAATTCGCCGGTAATTTTCAGCAGCCGTTCCGAATCATCTGAAATGCTTTTTATCAGCTCGGTTTGTTCCTGATTTAAATTTCCAACCCGGTTATCGCTGAGCAATTGTGCGCTCATTTTTATGGAAGAGATGGGTGTTTTTAATTCGTGTGATACGGTAGCTATGAAGTTGGTCTTGGCTTCATTCAGCTCATGGAAAGGGGTTATATTTTTCAACACAATTACCTGCCCGATCACTTCCTCGTTGTTCATTACATTTAAAACATCTTTGCTAAAGTAACTTTCCTTATTATCTGCATATATCTTCAATTCTTTTTTTTCCGCATCCTGCAATAAAGTGCGCATCAGGTCATTATGTACGGCCACATCGGCAGAATACTTACCAAGCACATCGGCTTCTTTTACGCCCAGGAGTTTTTCCGCAACGGCATTCAAAAAAAGTATTTTCTTTTTTCCATCAAACCCGATTATGCCATCTTTCATCTGGTTAATGATTATTTCTATGCGGCTTTTTTCAAAACGCAACTGGGCCAGGTTACTGCTTTCATATTCATTTAGTTTTTCAGCCATGCTGTTAAAGGCATTAGCCAGTTCTCCAAACTCATCTTTCTGTTTCAGGTAAATACGTTTGCTGTAATTTTTTCCGGCAATTTCAACAATACCCTCCGTCAGTTTTGTAATGGGGTTTGACAGGATAGCAGGGAAATTAAAAATAAACGTGAGCGTTACCAGGAAAAGAACGGTGAAAATAATGGTTAGCCAGAGTTTTGCATCATTTGCTGTTCTTTGTACAATATTGTTTTTTTTCAGGATAGCGTTCTGGTTCAGGTCATTAATGATCTGTAATCCCATCCTGATTTGCGGGTAGTTGGAAGAATCTGCCGGCGCAGCCAGCAGCTCTGTAAAATTTGTCCTCACTTCCCTTGTTGCCTCCAGTTCGCCTGGCTCTGTAATGTTCGCTTCCTGCTTTTTCAAGTTATCATCAAAATCTTTTTTTGCTTTCTCACTGCTGGAAATCTTTTCCAGCGCTTTAAGCATATTATTGCTGTACACCAGTGATTCATGATTATTCTTAAGCACTTTTTCTGCATCATTGCTGAGCCTGTTTATAGAAAAAATCCCCAGTATGCCGAATACCAGTATTACGGCAAAAAGAAACGACAAGCCAAGCGACAATTTTGTTTTTAGTTTCATTTCACGATAAAATTACAATATCAATATCGGCGGCAGACAGCTTATTCAGCAACTGGTTGAATACGGCCGTGTTCATGATCACATTGAAGAGGTTAAGGTGCGGTTTGCCGATGCAGATGGTGGTGATCTCTTTTTCATTGGTCGCTTCAAATATGCCCTTTGCTATATTGCTGCTTTTGATCCGTATCACTTCGGCACCCAGTTCGGTAGCCAGTTTAAAGTTATTGATCAGGTGCCTTTGTGCCGCCAGGCCGATCTTGTCTCCTTCCTCCTTCGGCGTTTGCACATATAACAGGTACCAGTTGCTGTTATAATAAGAAGCGAGCCTGGCCGTTTTACGGATCACCTTCCTGGCAATTTCATGATTGCTGCTGATACAGGCCAGGAAACGCTCGGCTTTCAGGTGGGCGCTGCGTGGCAGTTCGGTTTCAATTTTCCTTTCCACCTGCGAGGCCACTTCTTTTAAGGCAAGCTCTCTTAACTGTAATATCTTATCGCTCTGGAAAAAATTATTCAGCGCCCGTTCAATTTTATCGGATGTATAGATCTTGCCTTCCTTTAACCGGGTTACCAGTTCATCTGCCGTAAGATCAATATTCACCACTTCGTCTGCCTGTTGCAGCACAATATCCGGGATACGTTCGGTAACATCAATACCGGTGATCTCCTTCACGTCCTGGTACAAGCTTTCAATATGCTGTATGTTCACAGCGCTTATCACATTGATACCGGCATCCAGTATATCCATTACGTCCTGCCAGCGTTTTTCGTTCTTGCTTCCTTCAATATTGGTATGTGCCAGTTCATCCACGATCACCACTTCGGGATGGAGATTGAGAACAGCCTGTACATCAAACTCCTCCAGCTCTTTCCCTTTGTAAAATAATTTACGGCGTGGTATCACCGGCAATCCCTCCATCAGTGCCTGGGTTTCTTTCCGGCCATGTGTTTCAATATAGCCTATCTTAATATCAATGCCATTGCGTAACAGGGTTTGTGCTTCCTGCAACATGCGGAAAGTTTTACCTACTCCGGCGCTCATACCAATGTAAATTTTAAACTTCCCTTTCCGGCTTTTGCGTATGAGGCTTAAGAAGTGTTCGGTATTTTTTTCCTGTTCGGGCATAACTTAAAAGCTTACGGCAATGGAAGAAGTAATAAAGGTATTATTATTTGTAACCGATCCATTACCCTTGATGAAAACATCGTCCCGGCTATTCAAAGACCTTAGTTCCAGCCTGATCAGTGCATTCGGTATTGGTGCATAATCTACGTTGACAGAAAACCCAGTTGTTTTAAAACCATTGGGCGTACCGCTGGCGATGATTACGCCATATTTATCATCATAGTATTCGCCTCTTGCTGCAATAACCCATTTTGAATCTATTACGTATTTTAAGATCAACACCGGAGAATACCAGGTATTAAAATCGTTGCCGCCCTTTATTTTTTGTTCGGAGCCAATATCAAAGCCGGCTGTAATACCAAACTTTGGCGTAACATTAAAAATACCATACACATTATGGAAGTAGCGCCACAGCCTTGCACTATCAGGTTTATCAGTACCTATAAAAGTGCTGTAATTTACCGTAACATTTGAGTTAGGTTTAAACTGCACCTGTGTGCCGTAACTCATCAGCGAATTGGCATCTACTCTTTTAATGCGCTGCCAGCCGTTTAAAACCAAACCGCTTACAATCCATTTATTGTTATCGCTGGTATAAGTGAGCTTAGCTCCTGACTCAAAGTAAGGGGAATTATCTGCCAGCATACTTCTTGTAAGTGTCCAGCAATCCTTTGATATGGCACTTTCAAAACCTATGTGTGATGAAAAGATACCGGCATCTACCCACAGGTTTTTCTTTTTAGAAACTTTTAATCCTGCATTGGCTTCAAAAATATTTTTTAATACGCCCGTTTCTGCAGCATAATTTGAATTCATGTAAGTGCCGGCTGCAATGGCAAGATTTGCTCTTACCCGCTCTGCACTATAGCTTCCTTTTAAAAAGCCCAGGTTCAGGTTAAATTCATTGTGCCGGTTATGGCTGTAAATAAAGCCCGGCCTGTTATTATCTGCCGGCTTGTTGAAATCGTATTGATAATAAGCTTCCACATAACCGCTAAAGCTGAAGGGGTTTGGTGCCGGGGCTGCTGTTTTAGCAGAATCCTGTGCGGCTAAATTTGAGCCAGCTATAAGCATAACTCCCAATAAGATATTTTTCATCGTACTTGATTTTTTATCTGTGTTATTTTAATTTATCTAATTCAATATTCAATTGTAATACATTTACTCTTTTTGTTCCGAATAAACCCGCCAACGGAGCTTCAATATTTTTTTCAACCAAAGCATTTACTTTTTCAAGCGGGATATTTCTTGCTGCAGCTACTCTTTTTACCTGTACATAAGCTCCCTGGACAGAGATGTGTGGATCAAGGCCGGCGCCTGAAGCAGTAACCAGGTCTGACGGGATCTCATCTTTCTTTACAGCAGGGTTGTGCACCAAAAAAGAATCTATCCTTTCCTGCACCTGTTTCAGGTAGTCAGGATTGGAGGGTCCCTTGTTGCTTCCGCCTGAACCTGCAGCATTGTAATCAACGGCTGAAGGGCGGCTCCAGAAATATTTATCATCCGTAAATTTCTGGCCTAGTAATTTCCAGCCCACAACACGGTTGTTTGCAGAAACGGTTTCGCCCTTCCCTTTACCAGGCGCTAACTGTGCGCCTGCAAGGATCAAGGCAGCATAAATACCCATAAAGAATACCATGCAAACCAGGGTGAGTCTTATTGCCGGAAGAATATTTTGTTTCATTTTTTTAATTTTTAATTATCACTGTAAATGATCAGAACCATATACTTACTAAAAGGTCAATTAATTTGATGCCGATAAAGGGAACTATGATACCACCCAGTCCATAGATCAGTAAATTCCTTCTTAATAATAAGGATGCGCCAATGGGTTTATAAGCCACGCCTCTCAAAGCCAATGGAATTAATAATGGAATAATAATGGCATTGAAAATGATGGCAGAAAGTATAGCGCTTTCAGGACTATGCAGC